>JAYYHM010000628.1:0-4670 GCA_036148415.1 Planctomycetota bacterium | reverse complement strand
GGGAATTCGTGGATCCGTAACGATGAAGCACCCATCCAAGGAAATTGAAACCAATCCAATTCAATTTGTGATTGATGAGTACAATATCGACGAGTTGGACCTTCCTCTCACCCTCGAAGGCACAGACGCCACGGTGACACGCCAACTTAATGTCTTCGAGGATCTGGTCGATGAGCAGGGTAGGATAAAGCTTGTCATTCGATGTTTGGATAGAAACCAATACCTTGGTGTAACCAAAAGTGGTGTTTTTCTGCAGCCCGCTTCGAACTCTTTCGAGTGGAATCTTACCAAGGCTTACATGTCGATTTGGTTGCAGATGACCATGGTCATTGCGTTCGGAGTCATGTTCAGCACGTTTTTGAGTGGACCGGTAGCAATGATTTCAACCGCAGCTTGTGTGTTGCTTGGGTTCTCTGCCGAACAAATTTATGACACCCGTCATTTCATCGATGCGGGTATTGAAAGAGGGGGCGGGCCCATCGAATCCGTGATCCGATTGTTGAAACAGGATGCAATGACTACACAATTGGACGTGGACACGACAGCGGCGAGTATCATCAAGACGGTGGACGCTGGGATTATCTACAGTCTCGACGCAATCGCTACGGCTCTGCCTAACCTCCCTAAGATGGTTGCTACCGCTGAGTATGCAGCCAGCGGATTCGATGTCTTTGGTGCACTATTGGGTCGGCATGCGGTGGCCACCTTCGGTTATTGCTTCCTGGCTTTCATTATCAGTTACTTCTTCCTGAAATCGCGCGAGATCGCGGCATGAATCGAACTACATCATTTCGGCGTAAGCTCATTTATCTCACGGTCATGGTTGCCATGTTGATTCCTCTCTATCTGCTGGGGCAGCCCGCAGGTGGGGATGGCGACTTTGGTGGTCGACTCTCCGTTATGCGCAACGAGTACAACATTGCAGAGAGTGATCTCGGGGAAATCAGTCCCGCAAGCGAGACAATGAAGCTCGCATCTTTGGGGCTTCGTGGTGTTGCGGCCACACTACTCTGGAACAAAGCTCATGAGTATCGTGTCATGCATGAGTGGGACCGCCTCAAAGCTACCCTCAACAATATTGCACTTCTGCAACCACACTTCGATAAAGTCTGGGAGCATCAAGCACATAACCTCGCCTATAACGTCTCCAATGAGTTCGATGATTACCGTCAGAGGTACGAAATGGTTAGGGAGGGTACTGAGTTTCTGACCCGAGGTTTAAGACAGAATACCAATGCTACCCGTCTCGTTTGGTATACCGGCTGGTTTTACGGTGCCAAGATGGGCATGTCCGATGAGAAGGTTCAGTTTCGACGTTTGTTCGCAGATGATGAAGTTCTGCATGAGTCTCTGCTCAATGAAAACATTGCGGTCGATAGCCCTGAAGCACGGGGACCGCTAGGGAAGCCTGATAACTGGTTAGTCGGTCGCTTGTGGTTGAATCAAGGATATGACATTGTTGATAGCGGCGTGAAGATTAGACGGCAGACGCCCTTGAACTTTTACGAGACCGGACCCAAGTGGAGACTTAAGCACGCCGAGTCGATTGAAGCGGAAGGTATTTTGGACCAACGAGCTCAAAACGCATGGCAAATGGCTTCTGATGATTGGGCTGTTTTCGGGCAACGAAGTATTCCGACCACATCACCCTTCACGATCAAACTGGGTGAGTTGGAACTCTTAGAATTTCAAAAACAGGAAAGAATCCAAGAGTTTCGTGAGCTAAATGTTGAAGCCTTTGATTCCGCTAGAGCGAAACTGGTTGCGGCGATGCCGGAAGAATTCAAGGCTTTTTATGAACTTCCGCCCGAGGAACTCAACTACGAGCAACGCGCCTTATTGCCATCGATTCTTGAAGGACTCATTCCAAATCTAAAACAGATTGCAAAGCTTGCAGCAGATGATGAAACGCGATTGGCTTCTATGAATCTGATTGATGAAATAGGTGATCTCGACGAGCGTATTATCAAAACAAGGGGTCATCGAACACAGATTAATTACCCCTATTGGGAAGCTTTGGCTCTCGCTGAACAGGAAGAACGAACTGTTGAGGCGAGAAGGTTAATTTATGAAGCTGAAAAAGCGAACGCGGCCGCTGAATTAGACGAGTCAATTCGACTCTACGAGGAAGCTTTCGCTATTTGGGAAAAGATCTTTGATGATTACCCTCTATTAACTTTGGACGATACTGCTGAGGATCTGTTTGATTCAATCCGGCGTTACATGGTTGTCACTGATTCCGAAGAGATCCCCGAAGATTTCCCGCTTCTCGATTTTGCGATGATGATGGGAGAATTCGGCCGAATCGACTCCGCCAATTATCAAAGAATTCGGGAAGAGGCTTTTCTGAAACGCAAGGATGCGGAGAACGCTAATAGCTCCGATTCTCAGGTAACCAATGATGATGTGGAGTCCTCTCAGCAGGATGTTGACTCTGAGGATGGTGGCGAATCCCAAGATGAGCCTGACATCAATTCTTCGCTCAATGATATTGCTGAACCAGTGGATCCATCTGCTGAGTAAGAAAGCAGAGGGAACGAAGAAAAAAAGGCAGGCCAATTGGCCTGCCTTTTCTATTTACAAAGGTCATTTCCGAGTCAAGTGATGACCCCTGAGCGTTTGTTGTTTACTCGATTCCGAGAAGCTCTACTTCAAAGATCAATACTTCATTCGGACCGATATTGGGTGGGCTTCCTTGGGCACCGTATGCTAAGTCCGAGGGGATATAGATGATCCACTTTCCACCGACCTTCATCTTCGCGATAGCGATTTGCCAGCCTTGAATCACTCGATTCAGTGGGAAGGTGGCGGGTTGACCACGGTCGACCGAACTATCAAATTTCGTGCCATTGGTTAAGGTACCCGTGTAATGCACGCGAACCGTGTCGGTAACTTTCGGGGATGCACCGGTGCCCGCTGTGAGTTCTTTGAATTGGATGCCACTATCACCTTCAATCGTCTTTACACCCTCCTTTTTGGCATTCTCGGCTAGGAATTGAACGCCACGCGCGCGGTTAGCTTCACCGATTTGTGCCATTGCAGCTTGCTGCTGTTGCTGGCGAGCCTCGAGCAGCGTTTGGATCTTTGTACGAGCTTCAGTGAGTTGTTCTTCAGTCAGAGCAGGTGGTTTTCCCTGGATCCCATCTTGGAATCCAAGTAATAGTTGATCCATATCGAGATCAGCCATCTGAAAACCTGATTGACCCATCTGCTGACCGACAGAAATCCCAAGGAAGTAGCTGAGAGGATCTTTCACAGTATTTCCTTCTGGAGCTTGTGCTGTCGCAGGAATGACTAATGCGAGTTGGAGCAAAAGTGTGCCGTACAATGAAATTCGTTGAAGCATTGAGGTTTCCTAAGATGGGAAGGGGCTGTGTTCGTGTAATTCAGCCAGATATATAAATTTTGTTTCAAAGCTCTGCGTGACCGACAATCGATTCACGAGTTAGTTAACTATCCGATCAAATCAAGTTTACGGAGTCGAGGGGAATGGATAGGTCCAGCAACTCACAGCAAGATAACAGGAAACCGTTGTAGCGGGTAAGCAATCGTGCTTGGATTTCGACTGATTCCTCAATTTGCTTTAACGAAGCAGCGTGATGGCAAGCACAATCAGAGTGGCTAAAGCGACCAAGATGATTGCGATCTTTTTCCATTCAATCTCACGCGAATGGATACCAAATTGTTGTTCAATTTCCTGCTGTAAAAGCTTATTTCCGCGTAGCATTGTGTCAGCCGCCGAAACATCTTCTTCTTGGGGTTTACCTTCTTCAAGGCATTCAATGGACTCATCGAGTTGGAGCATCGATGCTTGGACTTGTCTTGCATTGAAGGGCCGATCCTCGGGTGATTTGGCCAAGAGTTTTGAAATCACCTCACTCAGTTCTGGGGGGCATGTCGGAACAAGGTCAATGATGGTGGGTGCTGGCTTTCGTAGATGCTGCTCGAATAATTGAGCAAAGTGATCTCCTTGAAAGGGTGTTCGCCCTACAAGCATTTCAAAGAGACAACAACCTAGGGAATAGAGATCTGCTTTACCTGAAACATTCGCGTCACCAGTGATCTGCTCAGGCGCCATGTAGGCATGTGTTCCAACGGTCATCCCGCTGGAGGTGATATCACTTCCCTGCAGATCTCTTGCGATACCGAAATCGCCTAATTTGACTTCTGCTTCTCGAGTAAGAAATAGATTGCTGGGTTTTAGATCACGATGAATCACACCATGGTTATGGGCAAACTGTAGAGCGGAGCAGATTTGTCTTGCTATCTCCACAACAACTGGCCAGCGGAGGATTCGTTTTGTCTGCAGTAGATCCTTTACTGTTCCACCGTCGAGTAGTTCCATGACGTAGAACAGTTGACCATTTTCTTCGCCGCCACCCATCGACCGAATAATGTTGGGATGTCGGAGTCGTTCCATGACCACCGTTTCTCGCTTGAACCTTGCTCGAATGAGAGGATCTTGCGAGACGCTCGCGTGAAGTTTCTTAATTGCAACCTTCTCGCCAGTATCTCGATGAATTGCAGCATAGATCGTGCCGACCGTACCTGCACCGATCACTTCTCCAATGTCATAGTTTGCCAATCCAGACGAAGGCATAATCGATTTTGTTCCAACGAGGTGAGGAGACTGCAGACGGGTAGAATCCAGCAAGCGATATTACTTCGGT
>JAYYHM010000627.1:0-3932 GCA_036148415.1 Planctomycetota bacterium | reverse complement strand
TGGGGAGATGTGGGTCCAGATGCCGGTCAAGATGGACCTCGCGGTTCCAGAGGATACGACGAGATCAACCAAGCAAGAACTGCAGGCAATTTCGGTTGGCCGTATTTCATCGGTAACAACTACGCTTACCACATGGTCAATTTCTCGTCAGGAGAGATTGGCTCGCAACAAAATCCGGATCACCCCGTCAACTTATCTGTCAACAATTCTGGCTCGAAGGAGTTACCTCCAGCGATTCCCGCGATGATCTATTATCCAGGCGTGAAAACGGACCAGTTTCCAGCGCTCGGGTCAGGCGGTCGTACGGCGTGCGCGGGCCCAGTTTACTACTTTGACGATCACCAGAAGACTAACACTAGGTTCCCTGAATACTTCGATTCGACTCTTTTTGCATTCGAATGGTCACGGAACATGATCTATGCCGTACATCTCCGCGAAGATGGCAATCTGGAAAAAGTTGAACGATTTCTTCCCGAGATTCCATTCATACGACCCATCGACCTCCAATTTGATGCAGGAGGCTCACTGTACGTCATTGAATATGGGGAGACATGGGGAGTGAATCCGGATGCAAAACTTGTACGCATCGACTACATACGTGGCAATCGCTCGCCTGATGCGATTGCGACCGCGAATCAGGAAGTAGGCCGAGAGCCATTTGACGTTACTTTCTCTGCTTCAAAATCTTCAGATCGAGATGGAGACTCTTTAATCCATCACTGGTCAGCAGTAAGGAACGATATCGAAAATGCCGAGGAGTTTAATCTCGGAAAGGGTGAGGAGACCCGATTCACATTTTCACAACCCGGTGTTTACACCGTCACTCTTAAGTGCGTGGATTCAGACGGTGCTTCTGACACCGCCTCACTTCCGATCATTGTGGGTAACAGTCGACCTGCAATTGAATTCCTCACTCCGCAGGATGGAGATTTCTACGACCCCAAAATGCCCATCACGTATCGGACGAGTGTTACCGATTTCGAAGATGGAACGAGTAACATTGAAGTGGCGGAAGAGCAAGATCTGGACTTTATCGACAGCGCTGCAAGTTCACGCATCAGTGTCGAGGCGATGCAGGCGATCTCATCTGAAGATTCAAACAATTCTACGATCGCCCCTGGACTGAGCCTCATTCGCAAGAGTGATTGCCTCAATTGCCATGCCATGAATCGCCCTCGCGTCGGTCCCAGCTTTGTACAGATTGCTAATAAATATCGTGATGATCCGCATCAGAAGGAACAGTCAGTAAAACGGGTCATTAACGGATCCACAGGAGTTTGGGGAAAGGTCGGAATGCTACCGCACTCGCAGCACACCGTTGCGGAAGTAAGACGGATGGTTGAGTTTGTCTATTCTGCCAGTGAGGATTCGACGAACCCAAGCGCTACCGGATTTAGAAATGAACTGGAGGTGTCGGAACTCGCGGGAAAGATTCAACTGGAAGCCACATACACTGACCTCGGTCGCGACACCCTTCCTAAGCTTTCTGGCTCATCCCTTATCACCCTACGGACCCGTCATGCTCAAGCAGAATCTGCGGATGAAATACGCGGGACGCAGAAACTAAGCTCGGATAAGGCTGAGGGAAAAACCTTCATGGGTGCCATTGAAAATAATGGCTATCTCAAATTCGACGATTTATCCCTTGAGAAGATCGGTCGCATCATTTTCAGTGTGACCAGTGCGGGATCCGGAGGAACGATAGAGGTCCGTGAAGACAAACCGGATGGACCGCTGCTCGGATCTGTTGAAGTAAAAGTAAATGGATCTTGGGACGCATTCTATGAAGTTAGCACTCCAATCAAACCAATTCAAAACAGGGGCCGTCTCTACTTCGTTTTTAAAAACCCAGTCAATCCTGGCGGCTTAATGAACGTTGATTGGATTGAATTCCTAGCGGATTAAATTTCGGTAAAAGGCATGGCACGCAAGCCAATGCGCAAGCAAGCGTGCGAATCCGGAATAGAACCGCTCTCCAAGAAATGCTACTCGCTTGGCAGATAATTAAGCGTGTAATACGCTTCTGGGTGCAATAGAGGTAAACCATCTTGGCTCCGAACACCCTCCGAATGCAGTTCATGAACATGACCTTCTTGTAGTCCGTCCACGTAAAGCCGAACACTCTTACCGTCTTCACCCATCACCGCCTTGGTGATTTTCGGCTCCGTATGATCCACTTCGGGACTGCCGTAGGCGGATTGATAAATATAGGTGTAAGTGCTCATGGTGTAGGAGGCGACATCTTCAACCGTGATCGGATCGACTGAGTGCGTGAAGGTCAATTCAAAACCATCCGGCTTCGCCCGCATCTCATGTACCTCAAATGGAACTTTTCCAGTCCAATCGACGCGATCAATCGCAAAAGGCTTACGCCCTCGTGATCCCCAACCACGGTTGGTGCCACCGACGAACATTTTTCCATTATCGGTTAGTTCGAGGCCCAAGGAACCGCTATTGAATCCCTCCAGAAAAGGGAAGCACGCGCCTTGATAATGGCCTTGCACTTTTTCAAGCGAACAACGCATGACGGTACTGTAGGATTGATCGGTGACGAACATTTGATTCTTGAAGGGACCAAACTCACCACCCGTGGTATCGCACGCGATTCCAGCAGCTGATTTGCCCATCTTATTGTACGGAAAAAGAATCGCAGGCGGTTCGTAATGCGGCAGTCGTTTCGCTTCTGTCATAAAACGACTTCCGCTGACAGGCTCCTCGGGGCGCGGACCTAAGAAGGGTTCCGCAAGCTTATACCATTCAAACCCACCTGGGTGACCCACAAATTTCCCTTCTGGCAAATGCTTCAAGGCACATGTTCCATTCCATGGGCCTTGATTATCGGTGTAGAACATATCGCCGAGATGATTCGCGCGAATACCACCCGGCGATCGCACTCCACTGCAGGTTGGAATCATTTTCCCGTCTGAAGTGATGCGAACGCACCAGCCTCGATAAGGCACGCTACTACTAAAGGATCCAGTCAAGCAAAGTACTACCCAGAGGTCGCCATTCTTATCGAACTTGGAACCGAATGCATACTCGTGATAATCCCCACTGATCCCCCACTCATCATTGACGACTTCAAATTCATCGGCGATTCCATCCCCATCACGATCTCGCATTCGTGTTACATCGGAACGCTGAGTCGTGTACAGCCCTCCATCACGATGTGCAAGCGTCAGGGTTTCATGCAAACCGTGAGCAAACCGCTGAAACTGTGACGCAGAGACCGTTGGCGAGAAAGGATCGTTAATCATCCAGATCTCACCACGACGAGAGCAGACTGCCATTTTCCCATCCGGCATCATTTCGAACCCAGACGCCTCAAGAACGACACCCTCAGGTATCTCGAATGGGGTAATTGGATAGTAATCCGCCTCAGTAGGTTCGTCCTGCGCAGAACATTTGCTGAATCCACCTCCGACTATAAGAAAAAACATCAGAGCAAAACGGAGCATGACTGGCATCGTTTCTAAGGGTAAAGGTTTTGAAAAATCAGTCGCTATCTTGGTTAAATCCATTTGATTACACTTCAATCAGAACCGATTGGGAAACGGTTACCTAACCTGGCTAGGTCGTAAAAGGCAGAGACTACCAAACGATCTGCTGCCGTATTTCGGTTGCATCTTCAATCGGCACAAGTAATTCGGATACACCCTGAATATTGCGAACAAAGGGCTTTGCTCCGTTCGTTTCAACACGTAGGGTGACCGTTTGATTCAAAATAAACTCACCATCATCATTCGTTTGAATGTTTCCAACCGCTGCTCTGAAATAGAGATCTCCCTCCCCACTGTCTCCACTCGGATTAATCACTATCTCCCGTGAAAGCGACGCAGTGATTTGTCCGGCGGTGGGTATCAGTTTGTCCAAAACGTCGGCGCCTGGCAGCGTGTATCGGAAAGCGGGACGCCCAAACTCATCGAGCTGAT
>JAYYHM010000626.1:0-3039 GCA_036148415.1 Planctomycetota bacterium | reverse complement strand
ATCAGGCCAGCGAGCGTTTACGTGTTCACACAGAGATTTTCGCTAAAAATAGCAAGGCTCCCCCGGCAGGACTCGAACCTGCGACAGGGTGGTTAACAGCCACCTGCTCTACCAACTGAGCTACAGGGGATTACGAGGTCTCGGAAGATCCTCTCGACCATCCGATATCGTCATTTGCAGAAGCGAGACTTTAGTCAAACCCATCGCCGATCGCAAGAGGCTTTTTGGTTTTGGTAGAGCCTCTCAGGCGTCTTTCGCGGCCCATCGTATCGCTTGTACTGAAAGTTTTAGACCTGTCGGGCGAATAATCGCCAGCTCTCGCACTCCCTTAGCCTGAAAGCCATCACGCTTGAGGGTCAGAGGAGCTGGCCCACTTGCGTTGGAGTGTCAATCAAAGCAATGCTCGGTCGCCGGTTGAGCCATTTTTTAGGTTACCGGACCATGCTCATGTAGAAGCTGAAGATTCGCTCATCATCCGTGTCCGCCTTGGCCACGGGGAAAGCAAAATCGAATGCCAATGGTGCAGGGCCAAGCATTGGAATTGCGACTCGCAGACCGGCACCCGGTGCAACCCGAAAATTATCCCCGTTGATCTCGATGTTTCGCTCCACCGTCCCGAAGTCCACGAAAGCGACTCCGGCAAATGCATCGTCAGCTGTGAGCGGGAACATGTACTCTAAAGTATTGAGCCATTGGAAGCGTCCGCCCACTTCGATACCGCTGGTTTCAGGGCTCGCACCCCGGAATTCAAAACCCCGCATGGTTGCATAACCACCGGCGAAGAAGTTCTCGAAAATCGGGGTGTCTTTTCCGCTAAAGCCCAGTCGGCTGGAGAACGACAAGGTCTGCTTACCCGATCCATCCGCTCTCTCGTTGAGCAGCCAATATTGTCGAGCTTCCACTTCAAACCGTGAGTACTCGTAGTCACCAAAAACCTCTTCGAAAGAGAACTCAAAGTAGTGTCCTTCAGACGCCTGAATCGGTGTGTTGCGAGTATCATGCTTCAGGGAAACTTCTCCGCCCCAGAGTCCATTATCGCCGAGGATGTCCGCGAGCACGGTTTCGTCTCTGGCATCCGTGATGTCGACATTCTGACCGGTAACGCCTGCGGAGATCGAAAGATCGGGAGTGATTCGATAGCCAAAGGAGAGACGGCCGCCCATTCGCTCCTCGTCCCAGTCATTGAATCGACGATCATAGAGGAAGCCGCTGACCGACATGCTGATGGGAAGATATCCCAGCAGGTTTGGATCGGCAAATTGCAACGTGTACCTCTTGAAAACGTTACCGGGAGCCGCTTCGAGACGGAAGGTCTGGCCAGCACCCCGAAAGGCCGTTCCACTGAACATGTCTCGGAATGAGGTTGGCCAACGCGTGATGTCAAAATTACGCTCGTCAATCGTGAGTTGACCCGTGATCCCCGCATCACTGTTGACCGCACCCCCTAGCATGATGCGTCCTGTTCTCGCGGGAAAACCGTTGATGATTAGATCCGCCTCACGGATCCGAGGACCTTGATAGCCGGAGTAGGAAGGAGCAGTGTTGGTGTAGGGATCCAAACCAGCGGGCGGATTCGCAGCCGGGGGTACTACCAAGCCTGAAGCGGATGGAGCATTATTCGGATTCGCTTTGGGTGGATTGGGTAGTCGTGTTCCGGGCGCCGGAGGCTGAGGTGGGGCGTTGGGGCGACGTTGAGCAACAAGTGGCTCGCCAGTTTGTGGGAACTGCCTCGCCACATAAGGCTGAATTGTGTCCGCAGCGGTTGCATCCGCATTCGTGACTCCAGGCTCCAAGCCTTCGAGCAATTGATAGACGGATTCTGGCTCACCTTGAATCTCTTGATTCGATGTCCGTGTTGGCTTGGTGTAGTAGGGTGAACTGATTGTTCGCTGCATCCCTGAGCCAACGGCGCCTTGACCCAGGTTGGATTGCATGAGTGTCTGAGGATCAACGGGCTGACTCAGGTCATAGCCCATTGGCGATGTTGAAACGCTTCCTTGGCTCGGCAGTAGCGGTGTGTTGACTTGGATAGCAAGATCGTCGGGGTGAGTTTCTGGCTGAATGTCCAAGCTGTGGGAGGAAGGGATTTCAGAGGATAGTGTCTCCTGACCCGACAGCGATCCTGGGATCTGCAGTGCAGACTGATCCAAAGTTCCGTTGGAAGCAAAAAAACGTTTCCCGGGCCCAACACAACCGCTCAACGACAGCACGGTAGCCATGGCAATCGCATGGTAACCGTTCCTTCGGTTAATCGGTGAGCACAATGATTCCTTCATGTGTTCCGCTGCGTTTAAAAAAATGAGTGGGATATGCGAATGGCTTGGATCGCCTCGGTGGGGCCAATCTTGGTTATTCGCTGGGTCTGTTTGTTTTTAGCTTCTGACCTGAGTCATCAACTGATTTCTTCTGGCACCTACAGAGAACTGAGGTAGTCGTCACGGGGTACCACCTTGATATCGGGTGGATCCGCAATCTGAGGATTAGTTTCAAGTAACTGGCTACGTTCAATACGTTTACGATTTAGTTCCAGAGTCCTGCGATCAATCCAGTCTCCTTCACGAAGATCCACAAGGTTGAGCATCGTCGTTTCTCGCATCAGGTGCGGTTCACCTTCGATGTTGACTCGGATCTGGCCGACTTTCCAGCGATCACCTTCGGAAACATCGTAGATCAGGTCGACGGTGTTGGCTTCATCTCGCATGACGGTTTTGGGGTCGACTTCGGCGTAGATGAATCCAAGTTCCCCGTATCCATAGATCAGTTCTCCGACATCTCGTCGCATCACTGTGCCGTTGAACATGTCTCCGGACTGAAGTTCGAGTCTCGCTCGAAGTGAATCTTCCGTGACAAATTCGTTACCGATAATTTTGACGTCATTGATTTTGAATCGTGGACCCTCGTTGACCACAAAATGAACGGTAAGCCATTTCCCACTCTCGTCGTACTCAAGCCTCCGACCCACGGTTGCCGTCAGGAAACCCAAGTTGTGGTAGTAACCCGCCAGGACGTCAACGTCTCCATCAATTTTCCGGAGGTCGG
>JAYYHM010000625.1:0-6195 GCA_036148415.1 Planctomycetota bacterium | reverse complement strand
AACATCGCCTGGGGTGAAGGGGGAAGGAAGTTCCTCCAAACTGATCATTGTGACCAACCGCTGTGCAGATCTGCTCAGCCAGAGGTTAAGAAAAGGTTCCAGCGGGAACACTTCCTGATGCGGGAGGTGATTCAGCCGGATCCAGCTCAATCTAAACCAGATTGAGCAAAGGATTGTTGGCCGTGAAGTGGAAACGAAGCGGCAAACCCCTCCATGGGGTTATTTTGAAGCGTAGCGGCAAGGTGTGTTTTTGAATTGTCTGGGAACTTTAAAGCAAACCAAGCGTCCCAACCAAGACGATTCGTTGACACTCAATGCCGTCCAATTAGAATCGCACTCGTCTCTTTCCCATTCGCTACATCTTGCCTATTCGCCCGATTTCTAACGGGTAAGGCACGGATGCAGGGGGCTAATTGGCAAACGAAAGCGATTCAAACGACCGATGTAATAGATCGTGGCTGGGTTTGATGGGGGAGATGCCTGATTGAACAAGTCACAGAAAACGCCTAGTTGCGGAGTTTTGCTAAACAAAATGGTTTAGCAAAGTGAAGCGTCTAGGATCCAAGTTCATCCATTCAAACCACTTTGATTACGCACTTAAATGTGTGAAATCCAGAAAGTTTGGCAGAGACCCTCGATGATCGAACGAAGCAAAACAAAAGCAAAAAATTCCAAACGAGATCGTGCTGCCCGGGCGAATAAGAAGCGTCGCCTGAAGATGGAGGGCTTGGAAGCTAGGCAATTACTCGCTGCCAATATCTTTCTGCCAGACGTCGACCTCGATCTATACGATGGTCCCCGGAACGTTGGAACGGTGCAGGCTTTGCAACTCACTGAGCGAGAACAAATCACTCAGTCAGGACAAAACGATGTCATTGCCAAAGCCGAGTTAATCCCACTCGGTAATGGGCCCGGGCAAAGCGATACCATCGATCTTCGCGGATCCATGCAGTATTCGCTCTACACCTCAGACTTCGCGGGTATCAACGTCGACATCGATACTTTCGCTTTTGACCTGAAAGCGGGTGATGTTCTTGACATCGCCACTTTGGGAACCGCCGGGACGATTGACCTTTTTGATGAGCAAGGGGTCTTCTGGGCAGGTGCGGATTCTCCAACGTCAAGCTCTACTCCTGTCGACTCACCGATACAGACTATTGGTAACTCGACATTGGCCGTGGTGGTTCCAGAGGACGGGCGTTATTACCTCAGCGTTACCCCACTGGATACCTCCTCCAACTACATTCTTGGACTCCGTACCTATCGCCCGGTAGCTGAGCAATTACCCGTCGGTGTTGGGCAAGTCATTTACATGGATTTGGATGGTGGATTTTATCCCGCGTCTTTATTCCTTGGGGTGGACGATGACGGAGTTCCCGTTCCTGGAGTGATTCGGGTTCCATCGCTGCAGGAGTCACTGCCTAATTTGGGGATTGAAATTGCGAACTCCGCAGCTCTAGACGAATTGATTGACAAAATGCTCGCCGAAATGGAAAGGCATTTTGCAGACCTGGGCGTTAACGGAAACGCAGGCGATTACGACTTCACAGGTGTAAGAGGTGACTTCGGCATCACGATCTTGAACAGCCGAGATCATGCGGATCCTGGTAGTCATCCCCTTGTTACTCGTGTGCACGTCGGTGGAGTTAACGAACTTTTCCCCGATCAAGATGGCTTGCTGGGAATTTCTTCGACCCTGGACATCGGCAACTTCAGTATGGACGACATCGTCGTTGCCTTCACTGAGCCGATTCTGCCTGCTGCAGTACCCCTATCGCCTACCGTCAGCCCTCTCACCTATGCAGCTGAAACACTTGCATTCATCGGAACACACGAGGCCACTCACTCCTTTGGGATGAGACACACCGATGCAACCAATGCGACCCTCTCGATCTCAGATTCTTTCCTTGGTGATCGCTCTGGACGTGACGGAATCTTTGGCACTTTAGACGATGAGCCAACCGCATTCGTTGATGACTTCTATGGCAATGGTGACGGATACGGCGAAGAAGGCATCTTCGGATACAACCGCATAGTAGACGGCATGTCCAATACGCTAGTCACGGGTCTCAAGGGTGGCACCGTGTCCGGTACCGTCTTCAACGACTTCAATCGAGACGGATCACTGATTGGCGATTCGGGTCTACCCGGATTCAGCGTTTTTGCAGATATCAATGACAACGGGCAGCACGACAGCGGAGAACCGATGACGGTTACTGATGCGTTGGGCCGGTATTCACTCGACGTCCGCTCGGGAAGCTTCGATATCGTCGCTACGGGTTTGAACGGCTATGCTGCAACGACCAACCCAGTTCAAAGAACTACGGTCAGCAATGGTCAGACATCGATCGTTAACTTTGGTTTTGCCGAGATCTTCGCTGACATCACCGGGACCGCGTTTTCGGATAGCAACGGTGACGGAATCAAGGATGCCGGTGAGCCTGGCTTAGAAGGCGTTTATGTTTATGCTGATTTGGATGGCGATGACCGTCCTGACCTTGGTGAGCCTGGAGCCTTCACCTCGGACGACGGAACTTACATCATCAATTTCCCCGGCCCCGGAACGTACACGCTCAGGAGTGACTTAGCTCCCGGCTATGAAAGAACTTTCCCAGCCGGTGGTGAGCACACCGCAGTTTATGACGGACTGAACCTCGATGACAATTACGATTTCGGCTTTCTACCTTCGCTAGACTTCGGTGATGCACCTGACAGTTATGGCACTACAGTTAGTGCCAACGGTGCTCGGCACGGTATTACCTCCGGACTCAGCATCGGTGCGACAGTCGACCGCGAGGGTGATGGCCTCCCCGATGCTTCAGCATTGGGCGACGATTCAAATAACCTGGATGATGAGGACGGTGTACGTCTCCTGACTCCTCTGGGTCCTGGAGCTTCAGCGACCTTCGAGGTCACTGCGACCAACACTACCGGTTCGAACGCTTACTTGCAGGGTTTCCTTGATTTAAACCGGGATGGAATCTTTGGTATCGGCGAGCAGTTTGCTTCCAATATTCCGGTTGTTGCGGGCTCACTTTCGTCGACTCAGCTCGTCACCGTTAATGTACCCGAGGGTGTCGCCCCTGGCTCGACCTACGTTCGCTTTCGTTTGAGTCAAACAAGCGGCATCGGTGCTAGCGGTTTTGCAGAAACCGGTGAAGTTGAAGATCACCAAGTTCAGATTCTAACTGCTGCCAAAGTTGCAAATGACGACACATTCAGTGTTCCTAGAAACTCCATTTCGAACGTACTTCCTGTTTTAGCAAATGATTTTCAGATTGAATCCAATCCCATCACGATCGCGAGTGTCAATACGACCAATGCGGTAGGCGTGGTGGTCAACGGTGGCGATCGATTGTTCTATTCGCCACCCAATGGTTTCATTGGCCGCGATGAATTCACATATACCGTGGTGGATTCTGCGGGCAATCAAAGTTCTGCCACCGTTGTGGTAAATGTGACATTCCAGACGAATGTTCCCATCGCAGTGGATGATGTATTCGAAGTACCGGCAGCTTCTACCGATCGGCCTTTGAATGTTCTCGATAACGATCTAGCCAGCGTATTTGGTGGTCTCACGATCACCAGCGTGACGGGAGGATCTGAGGGTGGAACGCTGTCCGTGGTGGGTGGTGGCCAATCGATTCGATACACACCACTTCCGAACTTTCGGGGAACCGAGCAGTTCACCTACAGTATTCAAGACAGTGCAGGTTCAGTCGACACCGCAACGGTTACTATTAATATCCTGCCAGACTCCCAAGAAGATGATCTACTCGATTTCACAATCAAAGTTCTAGATCCCCTCAACAATCGCGAGATCTCCAATGTGCGTGTCGGAGAGGACGTGCTGGTAAGGGTTTCAGTTGATGACCTAAGACCTGAACTCTTCGTAGCACAGCCCGGAGTAGCATCCGCGTTCTTGGATCTTCTTTACACGGATGAGTTGTTGTCAACTCGAAATGTTGACATCCCCGGTTCATCCTTTGGTTTCGACATTAGCTTCGGGCCTTACTTCTCGGGTAGCAGCTCGCTTCAGACCGGTGACGCACAAACCCCTGGTTTGATCAACGAAGTTGGAGCAGTTCAACCGATTAACGCCCAGCAGACCCACTCAGGGTCCGTTGAGTTGTTCACCATCCGCATGCAAGCTACCTCTCCTGGAGTTGCTATTTTCCAAGCAGATCCTGCGAATAACTTGATCAGCGAATCGGTGCTTCTCGGAGATGATGTTGCTCTCGAGGTGAACCAACTGAGGCTCGGCTCAACGCAGCTGCTGATTCTCCCAAGTTCCAGCAACTTTACTGCCGCAGTAGATGACTCCTTCCCTGAAGGTTTAGACTCCGATGGGAATCTCATTCAATCGGCCGGTGCGAGTCCGAATGCTCGACTTGATATTCTGGGGAATGATAACCTCGGACCCACTGGGACGATTACCGAGTTCGGTATTCTCACCAACCCAACGATGGGTACGCTTTCCATCAATGACAATGGTACCCCCGCAAACCTGAATGACGACTTCGTCAACTATCGGGCAAATAGCGATGCCAGCGGACTCGACTCCTTCACTTACCTAATTGTCACCGAGGACAATGTACGTAGTACCGCCGAAGTGACGATTTCGCTCGGAACGCAGAGACAAGATTCCAAGGTCGCTTACGACTTTGCCCTCGTCGGTACGAATGGCGATCCAATTTCGGATATCGAGATTGGGGATCAGTTTGGTGTTCAGGTCATCGTAGAGGATCTACGATCCTTCCTTGAAAACCCCTCATTTGTCTTTGCTGGTTATCTTGACCTTTTGTATGACGCCGACAAGATTCAACCTGCTAACACCGACCTAAGTGACAGTCTGGATTTCGATGTCGACTTCCACGGAGACTATTCTGCAGATGGAGCAGTTGGATCTGCCGGGGTTCCAGGGATCATTGATGAGTTTGGCACATTCCTTGCTGGAACAAGTGGCGATAATCCTGCATTGCTCGCCACGGTTTACTTCAACGCGATCGGAGCCGGACCTGTTAGCTTGGTTGGGTCACCTACGGACGCATCACCATTCCAAGACACCTTATTGTTTGGCAGCGACGATCCGGTCGACAGATCCTTGTTGAGGTTCAGTAGTTTGAACTTCACGATCTCCGCAGGTGCTCCAAACCAGAATTCATCACTCAATCTTGATGTGAATGATGATGGGTTAGTATCACCAATCGATGCTCTGTTGGTCATCAATAAGATGAATCGAGATTCCGTGATCGAAGGTGAGCAATCGGGTAATGGTGGCAGTAACGGTGGCAAGCGGTACTACACCGATGTCAACGGCGACAACAAGACCACCGCACTGGATGCACTCCAAGTGATCAACTACTTGAGTCGATCGAATTCGAATCAGGCTAGCGGCGAGCAGATCGTGCTACTGAGTGATTCGAAAGAGCAACTTAGTGATAACTCAGGTAGTGACGCGTTCTTTGCCGACCTCGCGTTGGATGACAGTGGAAAGATTGCATCTTTCGATTCCACTCGATCAACGGAATCGAGCTCAGACACTGATGGATCCAATGGCGACTCAAAGTCGGGTGAAGATGACGATATTTATTCCGTTTTGGCGGACGATGTAGACGGTCAGTGGGCATAGCTCCGACCTGCGAAGCAGAGGTTATTACCTTCACTAACCACACTTTAAACGCTGATCACCGCTTCAGGGGATCAGCGTTTTTTTATGGATCTAAGCCCTAAACCGACATCAGAGCCGCGTTTCTTAAACGATTTCACCTGATGTGTACACCATTTCTTTTCGATAACAGCTGGAAACACCCAATTTCACTTGCCAACGGTCCCACCGAAGTGGCACGATAAAGAGAGGTTGAGCCCCTCCTAAACTCTCCGTCCACCACACTCGTTAGTGGAAAATCATTTGTCTTTCCAGCCCTTTACCGTGCAATGCCCCACATGTGGCAGTCAGTTGCGAGTCAAAGATCCATCAATCGTTGGTAGCATCGGAACATGCCCGAAGTGCAAGTCAATGGTTGAGATCATTCCGCCTGACTCCAATGAAACGATTCATGGCAATCATGGCACGCTAGAGCAAGGGGCAAAACACGCTGAACCCCTTCCAAACGAAGAAGGGGAATTTGACAGTCAAGCGATCACAGAAGAGGCAGTAGCAGAGAATTCCCAGCCTCTTGGTCTTGCTCCTCC
>JAYYHM010000624.1:0-3217 GCA_036148415.1 Planctomycetota bacterium | reverse complement strand
AACTGACTTTCTTGATTCACAAACTGCACCTCAAGTAGCGGTAAAAATAGCAAAATGGATCTTCAGCGTTACTTACTCTGAAAGCGAGTTATCTTCCGGTCATAAATAGTTCAAATCGGCATCCATTCAATGATCCGCGATAGTTATTATCTTTGCAGCTTAAGTTTAACAGGGCGATTTAGTGATCAAAACTATCACTCAAGTGACGCTGCAGATAAGTAGCTCGCTCAACGTTTCTTTCCGAAGATCTAAGCAATCGACCGTGCAACTTCTGGAGGTGTGCTGGTTGGGTTTGCATAAACAGCTTGTTGATTGTCCCAATCGCTAGATCATCAATTAAACCCAGGTTTACACCAAGTCGCACCTTCGACAGGTAGTGCATGGTCTCTTCACTGCTAATCTTCTTTGCTGTTCCAAGAATGCCAAGCGATCTACTTACATCATCATGCAGATCCTGCTGACCTTCTTTAAGTAAATACTTTCTAGCCTTACGTTCATATTCGATAATGCGAGGAACAACATCCGATCCGATAAGCTCAACCAACTCCATCTCTGAGCGTCCAAGAGTAATCTGATTGCTCACTTGATAGAAATCGCCGCTGTACTGTGAACCCTCTCCATAAAGACCGCGTACTGTAACATTAATTCTCTGCATACTGCGAAAAACCTTTTCAATCTGGCGAGTGATGACAAGAGCTGGCAGATGGAGCATCACGCTCACCCTTAAGCCTGTTCCCACATTGGTAGGGCAAGAGGTCAAATAGCCAAATTCTGGGTGGAACGCATAGAGGATGGCAGCTTCTAGCTCGTCATCAATCTCATTGATCTGCTTCCACCCACTCAGCAAGTCCAACCCACTGTGCATCACCTGTATTCGCAAATGATCCTCTTCGTTGACCATGACGCTGAAATGCTCGTTTGAGCTTACCGCCACGCCACGTGCGCCATCGGCCTCGGCTATTTCGCGACTAACGAGTTGTCTTTCAACAAGAAACTGGCGATCGATTTCCGGTAGTTGCTCAAGATCGTAATAATGGACATCATCCCATGTGGAGAGGTTCTCCATTTTAGCTCTGATTGTTCGCTCAATACTGACTCGATCTTCATCACTACAGCGCTTGATGAATGGAAAGTCCGCTAAGTTTCGGGCTAGACGAATCCTACTACTGACGACGATATCAGACTCGGGACCCGTTCCACGCATCCACTCCCCACTTCGAGTAGCGAGTTCACTGAAGTCACTACTTCTTTTCATGACTCATTTGCTCCCTCTTCTGCCTGCTCCATCCGTTTGAGCTCATCCCGAATTTCAGAAGCCCTCTCATAGTCCTCGCGTTCGACCGCCTCCTCCATTTCTCGACGAAGTTGAATCATCAAAGCTTGCGAATCTGCAGCTGCAGATCTTCGAGGTCTTTTCCCCACATGCTCGACAGATTCGTGGATATTCGTCATCAGTGGCAATAAGTCAGCCGCGAAGTGGGAGTAATCAAATGGACAGCCTAATCTGCCAGTATTGCGAAACTCGAAAAAGCTGATCCCACACACAGGGCAGGCCTTCTGATCGAGCTCCTCGAGATCTTTCTTGGTCTGACCCAAATCGAGTTGTTTCGCCAAGGCACTCGCAATCGAAGCGACAGGGTTAGCTTCTTTCTTCTGTAGAAACCCACGCGCATGCTCTTCGCAAAGGTGTATCACATGCGATCCTGACGGCTCAGTGATCTCCGTGATATGGAAAGTTGCTGGCTTTTCGCAGTATTGGCATTTCATGGTGCATTTCCCTGTCGGTGCCGCCGCGAATCGACCCTGAGTAGGACCAACGGAAACTGGTAATCCAGTCGAAACAGGGGCAGAAAGATCAATCAAACGATTCTATCGCTGGCTATTCCGGTGTCAACGCAAAGGATCATGAGCAGGGTATCCGTGCGTGATTGAATAATGTGGAATGTCAGACCAGCTCTTTTTTGAGAAAACCTATAGAAACCTCACCTTCTTACACTGCGTCGGAAAGAAATTTCCGACGGATCCGATACAGCGGTGCGGTGGATTCCGGGTTCGAGCAAATTTTTTTAGCCACGTCAGTCTTCAGCAAAATAAAAATAGCCCTCGAAACTCTCCTTCTCAGCTAACGTCGAAGCCGCACAATCGAGCAGATAAAATTGGTGTTTTTTAGTCCCATCGCTGCGTCTATGCCTCGCTGCAGCAGAAAAACCTATCTTGCCCCCTACACCCACTGAATGAATCTTTCAAAACTAGTGATGTAGCGAAGGGTGTTAATCCCGTATCTTTTCAGTGAAGCATACCGAGATTCTCCATCTGATTCTTCAACTGCTCCCGACATCAACGGTTTGAACCCACGATAGACGTCATGCAACTCCCTGATCCGCAACTTTTCACATCCCTCGCTATCGAGCATGACTTTGTTCCCGTCTACCGACAATTGCTCAGCGACGCATTGACCCCTGTCACCGCCTTCCGTCTTCTCGATGATGGCGGCTCAGCCTGCCTTTTTGAAAGCGTTGTCGGAGGTGAGAAAGTCGGTAGATACAGCTTCCTTGCAGCTTCACCTATTCGCCGTTTCTGCGCCACGAGACACGAGATCAAAGTCACGGATCTTGTCACCGGGGAAACAGAGTTCAGTAAAGCGAATGACCCCCTTGATGCATTCCGATCCAATTTCCACTACCGCGTCGCTGAAATTGAAGGGCTACCCCCATTTGTTGGAGGCGCTATTGGCTATGCCGGGTACGATGTAGTGAGGTATGTAGAGGATCTCCCCAACTCTCCAGAGGATGACCGTGGCTTACCGGATCTGGATTTTTCGTTCTACCATACACTTTTGGTTTTCGATCACGTCGCAAAGACCGTGACCATCATCAGTCTCGCCGACTGCCGAGATGTGGAAACCGTTGAACAAGCAGAAATAGCCTATCAGAAAACGGTTTCGGATCTTGATGTAACTCGAAACAAACTTGCCACCAGCGAGCCGCACTATCCTTCACAATGGAACCCAGAACACTGGGGTTCGAAAGCAAAAGAACAACCACTCAAAATCAAGTCCAATTTTACCCAAGATGATTTTGAGGCTTCTGTCAGGAAATGTGTCGAATACATTCGCGCAGGTGACATCTTCCAAGTCGTGCCCAGCCAGCGACTGACGGTTCAGACCGACGTAGACTCATTTGAAATCTATCGTTCGCTACGAGTAGTGAATCCCAGC
>JAYYHM010000623.1:0-12183 GCA_036148415.1 Planctomycetota bacterium | reverse complement strand
GGCAGGTGTAGCCGCTTTCTTTCCATTTTCCCCCCAGATATTTGCCTGCCCCACATCGTGATCATCAGGAATGGTGATTACCGGGCGATCTTTTAATAGGTCACGAAATTGGAGGCCAAATTCCAGCCAGCCAAAAGTGTGTTGGGTGTGGTGGTAGGTTTGATCCCCGGCAAAAAAAAGCAAGTCCGGGTCTTGATGCAGCAGATTCTCCACAATCATGGGCCGGGGCCCCGGAGTTCGACTGCTGTTACAGCTTAATGATCCAACGACGATCTCATCTTTATCAATCGGGTCTCTTCGCACTAAACCCTCGAACGAGGACTGTTCACCAAGACGAACGCGATAGTTTACATTGCGCGAGTTGTCCCAGTTCTCGATTCGAAAATGTGCTGACCAACCGGGAAAGGTAATTGCCTGAGTTTGTGCAAGCTCCCACTGCGTTTCCCCTTCCGGTTTCAGTTCAAGATAAACTTCACGGGGCTCATCAGGCTTCAACGGATATAACTGTGCGGTAAGTTTCAACACACCTTGGTCATGTGTATAGACCGCAAAGGCAACGACATCCTCCCTGTCAACGAGCAGTCTTGGCTGACCTCCTTTTTTGGGTGCTCGATTCCACCACTGCCCCACGGCATTGGAATCAAGATTTGGAAAATCGGTGCCAAAAGGTTGTGATGTCTCCTCAGCACCCAAATGCTGAATGACATTCAATAAGACATAGGCCAATAACAAACTAAAACGCATGACTCTCTCCAGACCGGTGATTGTGAGCCGATATGATACCCACAGCGACCCTGTAATAGAATCAGTCCGACCGTCAGTTGAAGAACAAATGGCTCCTGAAGCACAAGCAGAGTAGGAGAACTGATCGAAATCAGTGGATCACTTAAAAAAATCACGCTCGCGCGATGCCTCAAATGACTATTTGCTTGCACTATCTCGTCAAAGCAGCCAGAGCGGGGCGGAAAGATCCCACGATGCCTTGCTTGAGGATAGATGAATCCAAAAGTTGGGTCTGGGAACTCAATTCCCAGGCCACTCGGGATCAGCAACTTGACGGCTCATTCGGGCTAAACGAGCTTGTGTGTCGAGTAAACGCTGCCATTCCGAAAGCCTCATCAAGACTTCTTGATTAGCATCATCTGTCCGAGCAGAATCGATTAGTTTCTTCAGGCGAGATTGCAGGAAGTCGAGAATTTCGCACACCTGAGCTCGCTGCCCGGGCGACATATCGTCCGGGATTTCAGGGAGCTCGATGGCGGGTATCAGTTCACTGGGCTGCGAAGATGGGTGTTCTCGCTCACTCTTATCACTCGCACCAACCCCATTGCCTGTATTCAACTCTTGCACCATCGACGAGTGCTCAGCTCCGATAGCAGCCAATCTTTCTGCAATCTGAGATTCCGAGCCCATCAGCATCAGACTGCGCCCCACGGAGATCAGATCCCCATGCCGCAAAATCTTTAATTGGCACTCCACCCCATTCACTTTAGTGCCGTTCGTGCTATCAAGATCCGTCAGCACAAAACGATCCTTATCACGCTGGACCTTGAAGTGACATCGGCTGACTCGCTCGTCATTGAGCTGGATATCGTTGCCTTCCTCTCGACCCACCGTGAAGGGCGGTGTGAGTTCGTCATAGATTTTGCCACGATCTGCGCCGTGCAAAATCTTTAGAGTGACACCCGACATTGGGGCTTCCATTAAGGAGACAAAGGTAGAAGAGCTCGAAAAAACATGACTAAGTACTGTAGCCTCGCATCCGTGCGCTGGCCAGTTTTTTTTGTACCCCAGCTGGACATCGCCCCCTCCAGCAGGTGGAAAAAGTAGATTTTTGCTGATTAGGTGAGCCTGAACGACGAAAAGCCTTTCGCAAATTCTTCGGTGAATTGCTTAAATAACCTGCATGATGGCGCACTTGAGGTAGTCACTTTCAGGACAGGAGATCGCGACGGGGTGATCTGGAGCGGGGCCGCGTTGCTCTAGGACAATTAGATCTCTTCGCTTGCGTTTTGCCACATCCATCAACATATTCAAAAAATCAGATCTCGATACTCGACCTGAACAGCTACAACTTGCCAGTACACCACCGGGCGTCAAAAGATCTACAGCAAGTGAATTCAGCTTGGCATAGGCCCGCAAAGCGCGGTCAATCTGATGCCTTGATCCTGCGAACCGAGGCGGGTCAAGAATGACCCCCTCATATTGACTACCTTCTTCAACGAGAGATTTAAGGGTATCGAAGCAGTCACCCTGTAGGAATTTGAGACCTTGGATATCATTTCGTTCAGCCGCCTTCTGCCCCTCATCCAAAGCAGCCTTGCTGGAATCAATCGCTGTCACTTGCTTGGCGCCATGCTTGGCAGCTACCAAGCCAAATCCACCGGTATAGCAACAGACATCCAAAATTTCTCGACCCTTCATGTACTCAGCGACAACCAAATGATTTAGCCGTTGATCAAGGTATGAACCTGTCTTTTGCCCGCTTCGCAAATCAACCGATAGCTTCAAATCATTCTGCATATAGTTCACCCGCTCTTCGCAGGCTTGATCCAGGTACCAGAACTCGGCTGCATCGATCCCTTCGTGCTTGGCCGTCTTCTCGTCGACTCGAACCATGATCGAATCGGCATGAGTGAGTTTTTTGAGCTGTGCCAAAATCACATCATGCCATCTCCAAAGCGCCCCGGAGGTGAACTGGACTCCCAAGCAATTGGCATACCGATCCACAATTAAACCGCTTAGTAAGTCAGATTCACTGAAAACCAGACGCTCCGCCTGGTCCGGTTTGTACGGGGTGATCAGCCGTCGACGGTTGATCGCACCTTCAAGCCGACACCGCCAAAGCGCTTCATTGATTTCAATATCGGCGTCAAAACTGGAGAGGCGAATCCGTAATCGGCTTTGCGGATTCACGGCGCCACGCGCCACCCAGTTCCCATCGTGATCCAAGAGGTCAACAATCTGCCCCACCTGTAAATTTTCACCTGAATCTGCCAAAGCATGTGCATGTACCCACGGATGGCGTGCAAGAAATGGGTACTGTCGCGATGGCTTCAGGCGTAAAAAAACAGGGTTGGAGGGGAAATCAGACAAAACAAGGTCCCGCTAGAACAGAGAAGTGGCTTCAGCAACCGATTGACAAAGGTTCAATTTCGAGGCGACTGTTTTATGAAGAATAGGATTTATGACTGAAATATCAAAGTGGGCCATTCCCCCTAAAAACCAGCTTGGGGAGACCGAAAGTCCGCCTTTTGGCCAACCGCTGACTGGACAAGTGGCACAATGGATGACTGCGTGGACAGGTTTACTGAAAACCTCTCTGCCCTGATCCCCAATCGGCCAAGGTCTCAAATGGGAGCATATTTGAGAATTCTTGAAATCCTCAGGTGCCCAGAGCATGCGAGATTTTCGATAAAACGGGTCGATTCCGGTGGCACAACGCGTCGCTTAGAAAGTCCCCTAAAATATCGCTTCCTTTTTTTGCTCGGTATAACTACCCTCCCTCAAAGGTTGCGATACACTTCAACCTAGAAAAACCTAGCTAATCGGGTTCAGCCGATCGGATTGCCTAGACGATATATTGGAATAACAGAGACAAAATTATCTCTTGGGAGGAGGTCGATGGTTTTAAGATGCTCCTCTATGAACCGATGTTTGATTGATTTTAACAAAGGATGAGATCATGACACATGTTGTCGCCGAGCCATGCTCAGGATGCAAATACACCGATTGTGTCGTCGTTTGCCCAGTAGAGTGCTTCTACGAAGGTGATCAGATGCTCTACATACATCCTGAAGAATGTATCGACTGCGAAGCCTGCGTCCCTGAATGCCCAGTCGAGGCAATTTTCCACGAGGATAACGTGCCAGAAGAATGGCAGAGTTACATCGAGCTGAATGCTACCAAGTCTGAATCTGGAGAATGTGAAGTTCTCACGGAGAAAAAAGAGCCGCTAGCAGATGAATGATGCGGTGACGACGACTTCACAGTCACTGCATTAGGGTTTGACAATCCTAAAGTCTGATCACGCCTCGCCGGCTGGCAGAAACGTTTTCCAGCTGGCATATCGTGGATCATCTACATTCTGCACCATGAGAGGATTGACTCGAGGTCGGGCAGGAGCTCGGAGTAGTTTCATCCTCGCTTGCTTAGGTGTGCGCCCTCCCTTGCGTCCATTACACCTCAGACAGCAGCACACAATATTCTCCCAAGAAGTGCTGCCTCCATGTGATCGAGGAATCACGTGGTCCATGCTCAACTGACTTAACGGAGCGTGACATCCGCAGTACTGGCAGGTGTGATCATCTCGTGCAAACAGATTCTTGCGATTGAATCGGACCGTTTGCATCGGCATCTTCTCAAAACGTGTTAGCCTCAGAATCCTCGGTATTCTCAACTCAAATCGTGTCGTTTGCAAATATTCTTCGCCAGGCTGTTTATCGGTCGCTGTAAGCTCACTGAGCTCACACCAACTTTCAAAATCGTAACTCTGAAATGCAGCTCCACTCTCCATATCAATGACTTCAGCACATTCCCGATAGAGCAGAGTGAAAGCTCGGCGAACATCAACCACCCGCACGGCCATGAAAAACCGGTTGAGTACGAGTACATTCGTTTCGAGGAGCTCACCAGACATCAAGACTCTACTGAAGTAATGATTCACCAACCGCAAGATGGAGTCCACTCAGAAAATAATCGAATGAGATCGGGCTCTGACCGACACTACTCTGAACGAGATAAGATTCTGAGGCGCAGAACGAATCACTCCTACTTGCTAATTCTACTGATGCCCCGACTTGTCGATTCATGCGGTTATAAACAAGGATAAGCACCGCGTGAAATTGCTAACGGAAACAGCATCATCTACCCACTAATTCCGAGATTTCAAGCAGTCTACCCTCTCGAATTCAGACCGCCAAGGAAGAAAACGATTAACCCGGCTCTCCAAGCCATAAATTACATGGACACTCAATTCCCACAGATTTCATCCAACGGCCGACCCAATGCTGAATCACCTGTCGAATTACCGCTATGAGCTTGCCATCTCCCTCTTTGATTTTACAGAGTGGCTGGACTCCGCGGGCGTGATGGTCTTTTCCATCGCCATCATCATTCTCAGTACCGCCGCATGGGCGGTCAACTTAGTCGCTCTCCCTGGAAATTGGATGATGGTTCTGGTACTGATTTCCCTCGCCTGGTTCGGCCCACAAGAGGGCCGTGTTGCCGTGGGACTGAGCACCATCATCATTGCAGCCGTCCTCGCAGCAGTGGGTGAAGGAATCGAATTTGCTGCGAGTGCACTCGGTGCAAGGCGAGCTGGTGCGAGTCGTCGCTCAACCCTCTATGCAATGGTGGGATCTCTGATTGGTGCACTGGCGGGCGCAGTCATTGGAGTCCCAATCCCCGTTGTGGGGTCCATTCTCGCTGCGATCCTCTTTGCAGGACTGGGGGCAATGGGTGGAGCAATCTATGGCGAAAGGTCGGAGGGTAAGGAATGGCAGGAAACTTGGGCAATTGGCCAAGCTGCCTTCTGGGGGCGAACAATCGGAACATTTGGCAAAATCGCTGCCGGTTTCGCGATACTCGTCCTAACCGCGATCAGTGTTATCCTCTGATTTCAACATGATCGCTCCAATCCTGCGGGGGTAGTGCCAAGGCCAACTTTTTGAACAACCTTTCTCCTTTCCGAGATATCAGCTGCCGATGACCGTAGGATAGCTTTGATATCAAACGGTCCAGAGTTGACTCATCGGGCCAGCTTTTTCTAGGGTACCCCAGGGTCGGACGTCATTCGTTTTGACATCCGAACTCTGCCATAGCCGGCTATAAGGATGGAGGAAGAGTAATCGGATGACGGTTGAGCGACGAATTGATGATCGCCGCAGACGAGTGCTGTTCAGTGCTAACCGACCTCAATCGTCGGCACCTCTCGCATTAGCTGTTGAAGATCAGGATGATCTCAGAGCAGCTCGACGACCTCAAGAAGCCTATGGCTCACGTGTCAAACGCAGACTTCGCTCACGCTGGTTTTCAGTAGTCCCAATTCACCGAAGCAGACTTCTTCTGCTCATTGGGTTCTCGTTAGCTATCACCTTGCTGCTTTGCATGGGCCACTACTATGCGGCTACCTCAAGTTTCTTATTGAGCCACCCCGATATTGCGAGACCGCTAAAGCTTGACCAGCCCAATAGCTTTGGGAGATTCGCACTTGTAGGCTTCACCGCATGCTCTATTGGTGCAGTGCTGATGATCTATCAACTTCGTCGTTATCGTAGCGATGACTTTGGAGGAAGATATCGAATTTGGCGGGTGGCGTTTCTCGTTCTTTCACTGGCTTGTGTCCACTCATTGGTGGATCTCTTGACTTGGGGGGGTGCACTGATCGATGTCGCTGTTGGTCGACGCATCCTTCTATCGGGTGAAGATTGGATCCGGATACTTTTAGATATCGGCGGATTGACACTAGCCATTCGGCTGTTTCTGGAGGTTCGCAGTGTCACCTACTCCGGCATTTTCTTGGGGATTGCAAGCCTTAGCTTTTTGATCTCCGAATTCACTACTTGGGGCGCATTAGAAATCAATTCCAATACCTACTGGATGCTCTCGACTTGCTCAGCACTATTTGGAGTTACCACCCTTTTTATCTCAATGACGATCTTCCTTCGAAAAGTCTATCGAGAGGTAAGAGGAATTGATGCGATTGAATCAGTGGTCGAGTCGGCAAGTTCCACCTCTTCGCCAATCGCACTCGAACATGAAACTCCCGAGATAATCTCAAAAAGATCATCGCTCAGTGCGCCAGGTAGAATCACTCAACTTTTGCTCCCCATGCGTTTGCGGTCATTCTTCAAACGCACTCAATCGAAAAGATCCATCGAAGCGGCAAAAACTGATGGCAATGGTCCAAGTGGTTCAAAAGCGTCGAATACGACTGATTCAATGCCTGCTAGCGCAAGGCGAAGTTCGTCAAAACTGAAGAATGAGGCCCAAAAGACATCGGATAGGTCCAAGCAAGACAAAGAGCAAAAAGTAAACCCAACTCCCACCTCCAGGACGAACCCATCAAGTTCATCCTCAAAGGTAACGAAACATCCATCGAATCGATCTCAATCGACAACGAATCAGCAAGCTGATAGATCACGGGAAGACACGGATCTGGACTGGAGCAAATTGAGTAAATCTGAGCGTCGCCGTTTGCGAAAGCAATTAAAGCGTCAGAGACGTGCTGCGTGAGCACACGGTTGTTCAATTCACATAGAAGTATCCATTCCCGGACTACCCATCACTAGTGTTTCTTAGGCCGCGGTACTTTTGTTTGCCCTTTCTTCACTCGCATCCCCTTCCTCCCTCGCTTTCGTCGACCGCCACTGGACGAATTCGACTCCATCTCTACTTCGCCGAGTGGCTTTCCAAGATTCTCCTTAAGCTGGACTACTCGATCTCGCAAACTTGCGGCTTTTTCAAATTCCAATGATTCAGCCGCTTCCAACATCTCCCGTTCAACTTTTTCAACGTATTCAATCGTGATGAACTGTATTTCCGCGGCTTCCTTGGCTGCGGCGGAAGTCTGCCGACGCTTAGCGGCATCTGTCTCGATTCCAGCCTTGACGGCCTTTCTCACCGTCTTCGGAACGATGCCGTGCTCTTCGTTATATTTCTGCTGCAGCGCACGACGCCTTTCAGTCTCATCAATGGCGAGTCGCATCGCTTCGGTGACCTTGTCTGCGTACAGAATGACCTTGGAATTCGCATTACGAGCGGCTCGGCCAATGGTTTGAACCAAGCTAGTTTCACTCCGCAAAAAACCTTCCTTATCTGCATCGAGAATTGCGACCAGAGAAACTTCCGGCAAATCGAGCCCCTCCCGCAATAGATTCACTCCCACAAGGCAATCAAAACAACCTGTTCTTAAATCCTTCAACAATTCAACCCTTTCAAAAGCATCCAATTCGCTGTGTAACCAGCGGCATCGCACATTTTGTTCCTGAAAGAAGGTTGCCAGATCCTCAGCTAGACGCTTCGTCAAAGCGGTCACGAGAACACGCTCATCGCGTTCGGCACGATCTCGGATTTCATCGAGTAGATGCTTAACTTGCCCACGTGCTGACAAGACCTCAACGACGGGGTCAAGCAGGCCGGTGGGCCGTATGATCTGCTCAACCACCTCACCCTGAGTTCTCTCTAATTCGTAGTCGGCGGGAGTTGCGCTAACGAAGCAGATTTGTTGGGTGCGAGCTTCCCACTCCTGGAACTTCAGCGGACGATTATCTAGAGCACTGGGCAATCGGAATCCATGACCCACCAAGGTTTCTTTGCGGCTCCGGTCTCCCGCATACATCGCCCTCACTTGAGGAACCGTCACATGCGACTCATCCACGAATGTGATGAAATCATCAGGAAAGAAGTCATATAAAGTGTCAGGTGTTGCCCCTGGGGGTTTACCGGAGAGCGGTCGGCTATAGTTCTCAATCCCTGGACAATGACCCACCTCTGCCAGCATTTCCAAATCAAAGCGTGTTCGAGCAGCGAGGCGTTGCGCTTCCAATAGTTTTCCTTGTGACTGAAAAACCTCAAGCTGCTCAGCCAGCTCTTCCCTAATCACTTTCAAAGCGCTTTGTATCCGGTCTTCAGGCATCACAAAGTGTCTGGCAGGATAAATATAAACATGATCGAGGTTTTGAATGGTCTCCCCCGAAACGGGTTTTACAATTGAAATCTGTTCAATCTCATCACCCCACATTTCAATTCGATAGGCAAACTCTTCGTAGCTAGGCCAAAGCTCAATAGAATCTCCACGAACTCTGAATTTCCCCCGCTCAAATGAAACATCATTTCGCTCGTAGAGCACTTCAACAAATTTCATGAGAAGATGATCTCTTCTAATCTGATCTCCTCGATGAATTGGAACAATCAATTCTTTGTAATCTTTCGGTGAACCCAGTCCATAAATACTACTCACTGACGCAACAATCACGACATCACGTCTACTGACGAGCGAACTTGTGGTAGCGAGCCGCAAGCGATCAATTTCTTCGTTAATCGAGGCATCCTTCTCGATATAAACATCACGTTGCGGAATGTAAGCTTCCGGCTGGTAGTAGTCATAATAGCTGACGAAATAGTGAACAGCATTTTCAGGGAAGAATTCCTTAAATTCACTATATAGCTGAGCTGCTAGTGTTTTATTGTGACTGAGCACGAGTGCTGGCCGGCCAAGGTTAGCAATGACATTGGCCATGGTATATGTCTTACCGGTTCCGGTCGCGCCGAGAAGCACTTGCGTGGACCGCCCTTCCTGAAAACCCTTCGTAAGAGAATCGATTGCTTGAGGTTGATCGCCAGCCGGTAAAAAAGGCTGCTGCAACTGAAACACGTCGGGTTTGGATGGATCCATGAAATCGCTGGCGGGGAAAGAAGAGGTGATGTCGTGACACCTACGCATCATGAAAGATGAACAGTCAAGCTGCAACCTACATTAGGATAGCTTGCGGTCCATAACCCAATGACCGGATCCAATGCGGTTCGAAGAAAAAGGAAGAATTGGCTGAACACTGAAAAATAATCGATTTGCGATCAGCCAATGCCCAGCGATGGAAGGAGATGACAAGAGATCTAAGTTACCAACCTGAATCCATTGCTCTTCCGGGTGGGCTCTCAAGGATCGGTCACCGCTATGGGTCGCATGGCATCAATGGTTTTTGGACCTATACCTTTTACCTTGCCAAGATCCTCGACAGATGAAAAAAATCCCGACGTCTCACGACAATGGATCATTCGCTCTGCAAGAACTGGCCCCACATTCGGAAGTAGCATCAGCTCGTCTTTCTGTGCCTGATTTACATTCACATCGATCAATGCGCGACCCTGTAGCTGTCTAGAAAACAGCTGTTCCCTCATATGAGAATCCTCCCCACCAGAATGAGCCGTCCGAGTCAGGTAAGCCCAATACATGAATTGGCAGGCAAGAATGAAGCTGATCATTCGTGTGAAGCCGTGATGAAAAGCAATATCCATCGGTGATAGAGGGCATCTACTCGATAATGAATTCGCGGTTTGACTCTGCCGATGAATGACCATGCGTGCATCGTTGCAAAGAATCTTTCCGGGGCAACCCCGTCTACTCAGGAACGTGGGGCAGCTTCCGGAACGTGGGTCAATCCGATAGATTCGAGATTGGATCAAGCGATAAGATTAGATCCCCGTCAGGCCAAAGATCAGCCAAACCTTGATTGACGAGACGGATACAGCCTCTGCTTTATGCTGCTACCCTGATGACAAAATTGCATCCGCCCCCACATCGCACTCATCCCAAAAATTTTAGCCTCATGCCAAATCCCGAAGACCAGGATCAAGCCGATACGGGACTTCAGAAAGCCTCGTCACAGCGTCAATCGGACTATCACACGGTGACCGCTGGCCAACAACTTGAAGATGCTACACGTCGCCTGATACGCATTGCTATTCAGGAAGATCTCAGCAACTCAATGGACTGGACGACTGTCTGCCTTATCGAACCCGATCAAAAGGGACAATGTGCCGTGGTAGCTCGCGAAGAAGGTGTGGCAGCGGGAATGGCAACGATACCCTGGATCATCGATGAATTTGATGCAGATTTAGAAGCCACATGCCAAGTACGTGACGGAGATCATTTTCACTCCAACCAAAGCTTGATCCAGATCCGCGGGAATGCCCGCGACCTGCTGACCGCTGAACGAACAATTCTGAATCTGGTTTCCAGATTGTGTGGAATCGCAACCCTCACTGCTCGATACGTCACGGCAATGAACAGCAAGAAAGCTCGACTTTATGACACAAGGAAGACCACACCAGGCTGGAGACTTCTTGAAAAGTACGCGGTTCACTGCGGGGGCGCTCGTAACCATCGCACGGGATTATACGACGGTTTTCTAATCAAGGATAATCACCTCGCTCTCGCGGGGACCGCCAATACTCCACTTTCCATTACTCAAGCCACTGAACGTGCGATGCGATGGCGGGGTGGAGTGACAAAATCAATGAAAGCTCCCGAAATCGTTGAAGTCGAGGTGGACACATTGGATCAACTCAGAGAAGTGTTAACACAAAAGCCAGATATCGCTCTCCTCGATAACTTTACAATCACGGAGCTCCAATCTGCTGTAGCCCTAAAAAACAGCATTGCCCCTAGCGTTGAATTGGAAGCATCCGGGAACGTGCGTGAGGAGACGATTGGAAGGATAGCTGCAACGGGTGTCGACAGAATCAGCAGCGGTGCGTTAACACACCAAGCCACGTCACTGGATTTGGGATTTGACTGGTCTCCAGTCTAAAGTGCCTTCCGATTTCGATAAGAAGACATTAGTCCTCGTTCGCTAGTAACGCGTAAAATACCAAAGTGACAATCGACTGCACCGTTCCCGCAACGTAGGTAAACGCAGCAGCGTTCAGGACCTTCGCAACATAGGGTTCTTCGTTGGGTGCAATCATACCTTGGTCGACCAAAGCTCTTCGAGCTCGCGCACTTGCGTCGAATTCCACTGGCAGATTCACCAATTGGAAAGCGACGACTGCCGTGAAGAGAATCACGCCAACCATGATCAACCCCGTCATTCCGGTAAACAGGCCCAACATAATGAGGCCCATGCCCGTTCCCGATCCGAAATTTGCCGAAGGCACAGCAAGATTGCGAATCACAAGGGGGGCGTAGTTTTTGGCATCCTGAAGTGCGTGGCCGGCTTCATGGCAAGCCACTCCGACCGATGCCATTGAGCGGCCTCGGTACACCTCTGAACTTAATCTCAGCACCTTGGATCGAGGGTCATAATGATCTGACAACCTGCCTCCGATCTCCTCGATACCCACCCCGCTCAATCCCTCTCGATCAAGCATTCGACGAGCTGCCTCAAAGCCAGTGAGACCAGCAGGAACTGCACTCATCTGTTTAAAAGCGGATGTAACCCTCTGTTGAGCGATCAGCCCAAGCAGAAACGCGCCACCCATCAACAAGTATGCAGCTACCATTTTTCAATCCTCTCTTCTGGAACGATCAAGCCATTTCGACAGTTGAACTCACCCAACACAAAGGCAGCAACTTTTGCGCCATTTTATGATTAGATATCAGATTTATGATTCGACATCAGATTGGACAAAACGATTTACAAGTCAATCTCTGGTCTGTCATCTGAACTACTCTCGAGCTTC
>JAYYHM010000622.1:0-3841 GCA_036148415.1 Planctomycetota bacterium | reverse complement strand
GAAGGCGGAGGGCTATCGGGGTCAACTCAATCAGAGGTGTGTTACGATTGCAGAAGTTCTTGGCGATGCGGGCTATTTGACCTGCATGACAGGTAAGTGGCATGTGGGTTTTGAGCACGGCATAACACCTTGGGGACGAGGATTCAAACGTAGTTTAAATCTCCCTGCTGGTGGTTTGCACTTCAGTAACCAAACGGGGCCAAAAGGCAACGCAAAGCTATTTCTCAATGGCAATGAGGTTCGAAAAGATGATCCGCAATTTAATCCTCCGTGGTATGGGACCGAGCTCTGGACTCGCCAAGGATTAAGGTTCGTCGATGAAGCGATTGAAAATGACCAACCCTTTTTTTGGTATCTCGCCCATGTAGCACCTCACTTTCCGTGCATGGCTCCCGAGTCGACGATCGCAAAGTATCGGGGGGAGTACATGGCCGGCTGGGATCAATTGCGGGAAAAGAGATATCAGCGACAAGTTGAATCTGGTTTGATCCGTTCGCAATGGATACTCGAGCCACGTCCGGTGGAAATACCAGCATGGGATTCCTTGAGCCGTGCGCAGAAAATTCGCTACGATGACATGATGGCGATCTATGCTGCCATGATCGATGAGATCGATCAGAGTATTGGTCTTCTAGTGGCTGGGCTCGAACAACGTGGTCAGTTAGAGAATACCTTGATTCTTTTTCTCTCCGATAATGGTGGGAACGCTGAAGCGGGGATCAAGGGGCGATACGATGGCGCCACGCCGGGTGATCCGCATTCCAATGTCTTCGTGGGGAAGTGTTGGGCTCATCTTAACAACACACCCTTTCGGAAATACAAGCACTATAACCACGAGGGTGGCACTGCCAGCCCTCTCATTGCTCACTGGCCTAACGGAATCAAAGTTGCACCCAATCATGACCGATGGATCCGTACACCCACCCACGTCATTGATCTCATGGCAACCTGTGTCGACCTTGCCCAAGCACGGTATCCGACCGAAATGGACAATCATTTGATCCATCCTATGGCCGGAGAAAGCCTTCGACCGTTGTTGCAGAATCTCAACTCCTTTCCGAATCGCACCCTGTTCTGGGAGCATGAAGGCAACGCTGCGATGCGATCGGGGAATCGAAAGCTGGTTCGTGAAGGGCTAAGAGGTAAGTGGGAATTGTTTGATCTGCAGGAAGATCGCACGGAACAGAATAATCTCGCCAACGCCAATGATCAGGAAGTGAAAGAGATGGCGGAGCGATGGATGGCCTGGGCACGCTCGGTCAATGCAATGCCAAAGCCGGTCAAGAAAAAGTGAACCTCGAGTGCATCCTATCGGTGGACCATGATGGATTTGGCAAGATGCGTGCTTTGAGTCAGTCCGGTTGGGCCATTGAGATGATAGACCGAATCGTGGAAGCAATGATCGCTATAAATATTGTCGGTCGGCCGATTGAGGTAAACGATCTTGCATTTCTCTCGTAAGTACCTTTCAGTGAGTGAGATTGCGGATTGTGAATCTTCGAATGCTGACTCGGCAAAAGGAGGGAAAGAGAAATACACCTCCACGCCTCTTTCTTTGCATTGGTTGGCGAACCGATTGATGATGGAAGCCGTCTGCTCCAGCAAAGCTTCTTCCGGGGTGGGGATTCCACCGAATGGGGTCAGTTCTCCCGATTTGATTTTATAGTGACCTACCAAATCTCCATACTCATTGAAGCTTGATCTCCTGTAAAGTTTGTCGGACTGCTTGTCTCTGCCGCGTATCATTTTGATGGATCGAGAAACCCATTGGTGAGCTAACAAGAGTCCATCATGATCGAGAAACTGCTTTAGTGATTCTGGAGTCTCTCTTGGGAGGTATTTCTTTGCATTCGGCCATTGCTCTGTAAGCTGGTTGGTAACGATCGGATCACCGGTTTGCTGGGATTTATCCATCATCACATGATACTCTGGGCACAGAACCACCATGTCGCCGGGCCGTGCGTGGGGCAGATAGCAACGCATTGGGAATTCCAATCCAAGCGAGACGTGTAATCCCAGATTGACCACTGGATAATGAGTGGCAGCTTCAATCACATCGCTGTGCATCCCAAAAACGGTGTTCGATCCGCCCAGGATGACGAGACGCGCACCTGTGAGTGACTCAAGCCGATCGATTTTATCTTCCATCACCGCTAGATAATGATTGCTATTTTGCGTTGAAGTGAACCGGAATAGCACGCAAGCAACAATCGCCTGCAATGCCAAGAAAGCGAGCAGGCGTAGAATGAACTTTTGTAGGGGATAAGATTTAGAATTCAAAATAAACAAACTCCCCGGTCCCTGTTCTTGCCATTAGGTACAAGCCACCCCAAATCAAGAGCGTGTACAGAGTCCATCTCGGCAATACTGAGAATCGTTTGAGCTGGAATGGGTAAGGGTCCCGGCGGAATATCCATTCCCAACAAACAAAAGCCAGCAGGATGCACGCTGTTTTTCGTTGGTAGTGATCTACATTCATCAATTGAATGAGATCGCGGTAGGCTTCGGCGTTGATCAGGTCTGCTGCAATCTGTCTATAAATGAACCAAGCATCTTCGAGTGAATTGGCACGAAAGAGTATCCAAGCGACACAAATGATCGCAAATGTTGAATAGATCCGCAGGAGCGTGGAGGGATGCGGAAGAAAGGCTTCACCACCGACTGTTACTGGGTCGCTAGACTTCGTTTCAATGACTTGATTGCGATGACGCGTGCTCGGTTTTGGATTGGGTTCATCACCCATCGCAATCAGACTTGATTTGTTTGGCGGTACACCCACTGCTAACCCGCTGAATCCACCCCATGCGACAAACCGCCATGCCGCCCCGTGCCAAAGCCCGCTTATCAAAAAAGTAACCAGTAAATTAAATCGGCGGCGTACGGGTCCTTTCCGGCTACCGCCTAATGGAATGTAGATGTAATCACGAAACCAAAAAGACAATGAAATGTGCCACCTTCTCCAAAACTCATTTACGCTTTGAGAGAAGTAGGGGTAGGAAAAATTCTTGGACAACTGGATGCTAAATAATCTTGCCGTGCCAATGGCGATGTCGGAGTAGGCGGAGAAGTCACAGTAGATTTGGAAAGCAAAGAAGACGGAAGCCATCATCAGATGTGGGCCGGAGTAGAGGGTGGGGTCTTCAAAAACGGGATTGACGGCGATTGCTAAGCGATCCGCAATCACGATCTTTTTGAAAAACCCCCACAGGATTTGACGGGAGCCGTCGGACGCTTTCTCAAAATCAAAATAGCGTCTCCGTGAAAACTGCGGCAGCATTGCCTGTGCTCTTTCAATGGGGCCGGCAACCAATTGAGGGAAGAAGGAAACAAAGGCTAGATACTGAACCAAGCTGGTTGCTGCGGGTATCTTTTTCCGGAAGACATCAATGGTGTAGCCGAGGGTTTGGAAAGTGTAAAAGCTAATACCCAAGGGCAAGATGATGGAGAGCGTGGTTAGGTTGGGAGACCAGCCAAATTGCGAAGTGAGTTGGATTAGATTTTCCAAGAAAAAGTTGTAGTATTTGAAAGTCGCAAGAAGACCCAAGTTGGTAAAGATGGATAGGGAGAGAAGGGCTCTCCTTGTCGCGGCTAAATTGCATCGATCGATTCTTTTGGATAATTCGAAATCGACCAATGACGAAGCAAGCATCAAGAAGCAGAAACGCCAATCCCACCAAGCGTAAAAAGTGTAGCTTGCCAGTAAGAGAACCCTGTTTTGCGCAACGTGGCTGCGAACGCTCCAATAGAGCGTGAAAACGATGGCTAGAAAAATGGGGAAAGTGAGTGTGGTGAACGTCATTCCACTGTGTTCAGTCTTGTTGAGTGATCTGCGGAGAAATGT
>JAYYHM010000621.1:0-4597 GCA_036148415.1 Planctomycetota bacterium | reverse complement strand
CAATGATCTTATCCTTGCCACAAAATTTTCCGTGCCCAATGAATACATCGACTCCTAGTTTCCTAAACCGGTCGATCGAATCATGCTCGCTCAGCTTTGCACGAGTCTGCCGAAGATTCTCCATGACTGCATCGAAATCATCACGCTTGATCGAGTGGATGGATTGAGGGTATCCCTCTTGCTTTCCGGTGTGCTTTCTAGCCGCTTGGATGAGAGATTTTGATGGAACGCAGCCTGCGTTCAAGCAATCCCCTCCCATCTTGTTGGATTCAATCAGTGCTACCTTCGCTCCAAGCCCTGCTGCGCTTGCCGCGGCGACCAAGCCGGCTGGACCTCCACCGATCACCACAAGATTGTAAATCCCGTCGTGGGTTGGTTTCCATTCCACTGCTTGGCTCACATTCTCTAGCCATTTCCTATTCGCCTCACTCCCAATCTTTTTTTGCTGTGTGTCGATCACAGATTGTTGGTTTTCGGAAGCATCGATCATCAAACAAATATCCGGCTTTAGATTGATTGGGATGTTAGTAGGAGGAAACTCTGCATGAGAGTCGAATCGCTAATCATCAAGTCAAGTACGATTAGGCTTTTGAATTATTTTTACCATTCGCCTGCCGATCCATGGTAGGAAGCCAAGAATGATAAAGGCAACGACCAACTGTGGAGTCAAGATTGCAGGGCGATTTGAGGATGTAATGGTTGCGAGATCGGGCAGATTGGAACCGGCGTAGACATATGCAATCGTTCCAGGCAACATGCCAATCTGACTTACCCACCAGAAGGTTCTTACTCGCATCGGAGTCAAACCCATCAGGAGATTAATCAGGAAAAATGGTATGGCAGGAACGAGTCGGAGCGTGAAGAGATAAAAAGCACCATCATGTTCAAGGTGATGATTGACCCTGCTCAGTTTATCACTATACCGCTTCATGATTCTCTCCCTTAGTAAGTAACGACTGGAGAGAAAAGCAAGAGTCGCACCACTGGTCGAGGCAAAGCTCACCAAGATAAGTGCACGAGTGAAGCCAAGGTACCAGCCTAACGCCAGAGACAAAATCGCTGCCCCAGGAATGGATAGTCCCGTTGCAATGGAGTACATGAGGAACGCTGTGAGAAGGACCAGTGTCGGTTGTTGGTCCAGGAGATCACGTAATTCCTCATCTCTGCTAATCAGTGTTTGAATTTGAAGTGTGTCAGCAGCGTAAAAATAACATAGAACCCCCCCAAAGATTACGCCGATCCCAAACGCGATGCTCGTGCGCCGTTTCGTTGAGTCATCTGGTGAATTCATCGCAAGTTTCTGTTGGAATCAAAGCTTTGTGAGTGCATTTCGGGTAGATGAAAGAATCGATCTGAACTTTCAAAAAATGAAAGCGCCTGTGTCTCAATTCATCACACTGTTTCGAGAGCCTCTGAGTAAAGTCTGGCCCCCCACTATCTTAGCGACAAGGAAAATGAACGGATATTACTCTGGTGTCTCTTTATCATTTAGAATCGACAGTATTGAAAGATCGGTAAGTAAAATCGACTTGCTGTTTATCTAAGGCTTCCTCGATATTTCGGCATCCTTCTGCACCGCGAGATCATGTCAACACCTTGTCCATTTCATTCCTGATCTGAGGGATGTATCTCAAAAACAGGGGATTCCTTCACAGACTATGATCATCCATGGCTTGCGTGTAATATTTGGCCGAGCTAATCGCATCAGTTTGCAAAGTAGCAAAAATAAGATGCATTGAATTACGTTCTTAAGAAGATAATTTCCCAACGCGAGCAGATAGAACATTGAAAGAGAATGAAACAGTTTTTCAATTCGATGTTTTCGATGAGTGGTCTTTGTATGATGGGATTGTGCACCATAACTACATGAAGCATCACGAGATTTCTCAAGCAATACGTGATGTAATGAAATCACACGGTGGGCCCATTTCTCTATGGGATTTGGGATGTGGTTGCGGGACGATGGCTCGCATGATTTTCAACGGCATCGAAGTTGACCGGTATGTTGGTGTAGATTTGTCGGATTCCGGGCTGGGTCGGGCGGCAGTGAAACTCAAGGGGGTTGCATCTTCGATTCAGATCGAACGAAGGGAAATCAAGAGATTTTTGGTAACCTCAGAGCTGGCTCACCCAAGCTTTATTCTCGCAAGTTTTTCGCTCCACCATTTCCAACCCGATGAATTGCGGGAAGTGCTCGAAGGAATTGAGAAGTATTTGGAAGCTGGGGCTAAATTGGTTTGGGTCGATCCCGTAAGACAGGCGCACGAATCTCGTGATGAATTCATCAGAAGGTTCTTGATGGATGTCTTTGGTCACTGGTCAAGCCTTAGTCCTGAACAGCTCCAAGAAGTGGAAAGCCATATCCAGCAGTCGGATTATCCTCTTGACGATATCGAGAGGGATAGACTACTGGACGAAACTGGCTTGGTAGCAGAAACCACTTGCTATCGTGATGATTTTTACACCGCACAGTTGATTGTTCGTCAAACCTGATTGCATTTGCCGAGGAGGGGCCACTGGGATAAATCCTTCGCGAACTTTAAGCGGTTCTCCATCTAGTTTCCACCAGGATCGGTGGCTTCGCTGTCGGATGTTGCAGTGGTATAGGCGCTTGTTCCCGCCACAGCAGCGGCTCCCAGAAGCGATGCACCGATGAGGTTTCCCGATCCACCACCGCTGCTGACAAAAGGTAGCTTGATCCCATCCGTTACCAAGGGAAAGCCACAGTCATCGTAGTTGGGGCTAATTTCCATGGTGAACTTTGTTTCGGGTTGGTGCTCCGAAACAAATTGCAGGCCGTCGTTGTTGAGCATATTTCCTCTGGCAGTGCTGTTCACATCGACTGCATTGAAGCGAGTCGATGCGATTCCTCCACGACCGACAACAATAATCGAGTGAAGACCGGGCAGCGTATTTTCAAACGAGAAACACCCCTTCTCGTCAGTCACTGTTTGCCGTATTCCCTCGCTTGCATCGAGAAGGAAGACGAGATGATTCTCAACGGATACGGTATCCACGAGATGCTCAGCTATTGAAATTGTCGCTATAGGGCATACAAGCTGACCTTTCAACGAACCCCTTCTGAGGAAAACTTCAGTCACTGGAGCACCTTTTACCTGCCGCGGGGGTACGTTCTCCGCTTTGTTTGATTGAGCTTGTGGCCCATCGGTCTTGTTTGAAGCTGAAGCATAAGGAGCTGCCATTTTAAGGAACATCTCTGTTGAGACGGCAGCGGGTGTTACCAAAGCCAGACTCGGAACTTTGCCGAATCGTTCATCGTCTTTTGCGAGGAAGTGTAAAGACTGCCATCCGACATAGCCTTCAGCCCAGACGGTCAAAGTGTAGTCACCCGGTTGAATTCCTGGGATTCTTGCGATCCCGTTCTCATCAGTGATACCGATTGCTTTTCTGGAATTTCTGCCGGTTACCTCTACTCTCGCTCCACAAAGAGCTAGCGGGTTGTCCAGTCCTTCAGGGGAAACGACTTGACATTCGAAGAGACCGGTTTCTGATGGTTTGATCCATTGAGATACCGTTGGCATCAAGTCCCCTTCGCTACCTTCAGCCTGACTGGCGGGGTAGATGACAATTGTCAGAAGAAGCAACGCGACGAATGCTTTGATTGGATGCATGGTCATACCAGATGTTTCAGGGTCATGAACTGACGTATCTGGTCGATGCTATTTACGGCAAAAGCTCGGGTCGAATGATTTCAGCAGCACTGGATGAACAATTCAGAGCGGAGGGATCAATGATTCGGATTATTCCGAATCTGCAGATTGTAACGACGATTCGGTCTGTCCCATGTCGGGATCTGTCGTAACGAGTGAGGCAACGTAAACGAGAATAAATAGACCTAATCCAGCAAGCAGGCCGGAGCCAATACTGGTCTGAAGGATGGGTCTGAGAACGGGACTGACTTGGCTTCCCGGACTCGGTGGATTGATCACTGAAATCAAGCGGCCCGAGAAGGGAGAATGCTGTGGCAATTTTGACAGTCTCGAAACGGTTTGTTGCAATAGCTGATTCTGTACAACCAGACGATCGGTGAGACGATCAACCTCCATGGCCTTCATTTCTTCATCAGAAACGGTAGCTGCCAATTCCTCGAGTAGGGCTCGTTGGCTGTTTAATTCCATTTCAATTTTGTCCTTCTCGGCCTTCAGTGCGTTCAATGCGGCGACGACTTTTTGCCCGTCGCTAACGGTTGTTTCGCCACTCTCCTCCGGTCCATTGGTCACTCCGGTTTCTGTTTTGGGCGTTTCATTGGAATTCGCAGGTATATCTCCGCTGCTTTCCCTTGCGGATTCCACCGGATCTATTTTGGGAACCTCGGGCTGGGCTATCGGCGTGTTGGGCCTGGGACCAAGTGCTTCGATTTTTTTCTCGAAGACTTCGATCTCAGATTTTTTGAATATGACTTTAGGGTGTTTTTCGCCGTAGCGCTCTCGTAGTTTATTGAGCTCGACCACGAGAGGTTCCATTTGCGTGCGTAAATCTCGTTCGGCTTGAAGGCGTTTTCCGATTTCAATTTGTTGATTTACTTCATCTTGTTTGGATGAGCTTTGTAAGATTGCGGGAGGCTTCATCTGCACAG
>JAYYHM010000620.1:0-4917 GCA_036148415.1 Planctomycetota bacterium | reverse complement strand
CTTCTAAACCATCAGGAGGAATCTCACGTTGAATGAGGATTCTCCTGAGAAAGGAAAAGTCCCGACCCCGCTGCAGAGAATCGGTAAGTATTTTCAACGACGTGGCTGGAAACCTTTCCCGTTCCAGAAAACATGCTGGCGAACGTACCAAGCGGGCGACAGCGGAATCGTGCACTCAGCAACAGGCACTGGAAAAACACTGGCGGTATGGCTCGGGCCAATCTTGAAATGGGTCCGGGAAAATCCGAATCCCGACAAGTGGAATCCAAAGCGACCCCCTCCGATTCGCGTACTTTGGATCACTCCCATTCGAGCCTTGGCTTCCGATACTGAATTCAACCTGCGTGATCCAATCGATCAACTTGGGTTACCCTGGAAAGTTGAATCGAGGACTGGAGATAGTGGCTCTTCCACCAAGTCAAGACAACTCCGCAGGTTGCCAACTGCCCTCATCACCACTCCAGAGAGCCTGTCGCTGCTGCTCACTCATGAGAAGTCACTTGAGCAACTCTCTGGTCTCGAAACGATCGTCATCGATGAATGGCATGAATTAATGGGCACGAAGCGTGGGGTGCAAACCGAGCTTTGCATGGCCCGCCTGCGAAAGCTCAATCCAAAACTTCAAACCTGGGCTCTGTCTGCCACGTTGGGTAATCTTGATCAAGCAGTGGAAGTACTTGTCGGAAACGAGAACTTGAGCGAGACTCGGATCATTGAAGGTTATCAAAAAAAGAAGATCGAATTCGAATCGATCATTCCTAATCAGATCGAACGATTCCCGTGGACAGGTCATATTGGTACCAAAATGTCACCCCAAGTGGCCGACTACTTGGAAAGCGTCAACAATGCTTTGATCTTCACAAACACGCGCGCACAAACAGAAATCTGGTATCAGGAGATCCTGAAACAGCGACCGCAGTGGGCCGGTAAACTCGCGCTACACCACGGATCACTGGATAGCGATGTGCGAAAATGGGTTGAACAGGGATTGCAGACCGGAAAACTTAAAGCGGTTGTGTGTACTAGCAGCCTTGATCTCGGTGTTGACTTTACTTCGGTTGACTTAGTCGTTCAGGTTGGTAGCCCCAAAGGTGCTGCGAGACTTCTGCAGCGTGCAGGGCGTAGCGGACACCAACCCGATGCAGTGAGCAAGCTTGCTTTTGTCCCCACTAACGCAATCGAACTGATTGAATTGGCGGCAGCCCAACAGGCGATCAAAGAGAATGATCTTGAATCAAGAAAATGCCTCAGCAAACCTCTCGATTTGTTAGCACAGCACGCCATCTCTATCGCGATTGGAGGAGGATTCACATCTGAGGAATTATTTGATGAAGTACGCTCCTGTTACACCTATCACTCCCTTACCAAAACGGAATGGGAATGGGTGCTAAATTTCATTCAATTCGGAGGTGACTCTCTTAACGCGTACCCTGACTTCAAGCGTGTGCTGCTGCGTGATGGACGCTATCAAGTCACTGACCGAAAAGTGATGACAGCTCATCGCATGAATATAGGTACGATTACCGCAGACAGCTCGATGGTGGTGAAATACCTGTCAGGAAAAAGATTGGGTATGGTGGAAGAGACCTTTCTCAGCCGGCTTGAGACGGATGATATTTTTACGTTTGCAGGTAAACAAATCTCCCTCGTCAGAATCAAAGACAACATTGCCTATGTGCGGAAGGCGAAGGGTAAGCCGAACACCGTGCCTCGCTGGATGGGTGGCAGGATGCCGCTGTCTGCAGAACTCGGTGAGCACCTTAGGAAAAAACTGGATGAAGCAGCAAAGGGGGTCTTCAGGGGTCCCGAGATGAAAACCGTCAAACCACTACTCCACGTTCAAAGAAAATGGAGCATCATTCCCAGTGCGGATCAAATGCTTGTCGAATCAATTAAAACCAAAGTGGGATGGCAAGTCTTTGTCTATTCCTTTGAGGGGCGTTTGGTTCACGAAGGCCTGGCCGCTCTCGCCGCCTATCGGCTTTCCAAGTCGCAGAGGACGACTTTTTCCCTCGCGTGTAATGATTACGGGTTTGTACTCCAATCTCCAAAACCAGTAGATCTCCAATCGATTCTCGATGGTGAAATATTCCGTACCGAGTCCTTGCTTGACGATATCATGCAGAGCATGAACTCAACGGAAATGACGAAAAGACAATTCCGGCAAATTGCCAGAATCGCTGGACTCATTCAACAAGGTCTCCCACATCGGCAAAAATCCGCCAAGCATCTCATGGCGAGCAGCAATCTATTCTTTGATGTATTTTGCACCTACGATCCATCCAATCTGCTTCTGGAACAAGCTAGACGCGAAGTTCTTGAGCAACAACTCGAATCCGATCGTATTCTCTCTGCAGTCGATAGAATTAGAGAAAGTGAGATCGTACACCGTACTCCTGAACGGCTAACTCCTTTAGCGTTCCCTCTCTTGGTCGACAAATTACGAGAACGACTTAGTAGTGAAACCTTGGCAGACCGAGTCGCTCGAATGCAACGCCAACTTGAGAAAGCGGCAGGATAAATGACAAGGGATTGCGTCGAAGTTACTATCGCGGATCGAGTTTTTACACTTTGTTCGCCCGGAGGAATCTATGATCCCTCTACGGAAACACTCTTCATCGCCGACACTCATTTTGGAAAAGACGCTTCCTTTCGGCACCATGCAATCCCGGTGCCGACGGGTTCCACAGCAGCAACACTGCGAAAAATAGAGAAGATGCTTTGCCGCCTGTCCGCCAGGAGACTGGTCATTCTTGGAGATATGTTTCACGACAGAAATTCACTATCTGAGGAGACGCTTAAGCATCTGAATGAGTTCTTTGAAGCGCATCAACGGATCGATCACTTTCTAGTCCCCGGGAACCACGATTCCGGCGTCCGATTGATCCCAAAACATTGGTCACTTCGGATCATTCAATCGGGAACGTACCTTGATGGACTTACGCTTTCTCATTTTCCCGTCACTTCAGATAGAGTTGAAAGGATTGTGTTGTGTGGACATCTGCATCCCGCAATACGAATCGGCACTGGGAATGATCAACTGAAATTACCGTGCTTCCTCTACCGAGACAAAAATTTAATTCTTCCTGCTCTCGGAGATTTCACAGGAACCGAGGTTATCCGCACTCGGTCCGGAGATCGAGTATGGGTGATCGCTGACGAGGAGGTGGTTGCCATCAAAACTGATTTTTAAAACCAAGTGCGAGTTCAGGATCTCTCATCGACAAACTTTTTAATCATGGATGTGCCACTGCTTGACGGTGTTTCAAGCTATATCCGCATTGTATATCATGCCGCCGGAGGTCAGCTAATTTACAGGGGAGCCCTCAACTGACCGGCGGAAAAGGAATCACAAAAGTGCCACTTAAAATTGTTGCAATCGGCGAAATCCTTTGGGATGTTTTCCCTGACGGCCGGAGATTCGGAGGGGCACCGGCTAATTTTGCTTCGAGCGCATCGGAGCTTTCGTCTTCTGAAGATGAGATCGCTATTGTGAGCGCTGTTGGCGAGGATTTACTTGGCGACGAGAGTATTCAAGCTCTCAAGGAAAGAGGAGTTAGCACGACGTTTGTGCAGAGGAATCCTCATCCAACCGGGCGTGTCGACATTCAGCTCGATGCGCAGGGATTGGCAAGTTACCAGTTTGATGAAGATTGCGCTTGGGATCGACTTATCTGGTCCCAGAAACTCAAAGAGCTGGCAGTTGAAAGTGATGTTGTTTGCTTCGGAACTCTGGGACAACGTTCGATTCACTCTCGCCAAACGATCCATCAATTTCTCAATCACACCAAGCCCACCACACTTCGAATCTTCGATATCAATATTCGACAGCCCTACTTCCAAGAAGCTTTGATCGAGTCGTCTCTAAAACTTGCTAACATTCTTAAATTGAATGATGAGGAGCTACCGATACTTGCTGCAGCATGTAAATTGACAGGCAGTGATGAAGCGATTTTGTCAGCTTTATGCAAGCGATTTGATTTAAGACTTGCTGCCTTAACTCGGGGAGGTAATGGATCCACTGTCGTCACAACAGATCATCAGATCACAACATTGGGGGGCGAGGTAAAGGTTGCAGACACGGTTGGTGCGGGGGATGCGTTTACTGCCTCACTTGCAGTCCACCTCCTACGTGGCATGGAATTGGAACGCGCTTGTGAACACGCCAATGCACTCGCTGCATATGTCTGCTCCCAATCTGGAGCAACGATGCCATTTCCAGTGCATTTGAAATTAAATTAGATGCCGCAAAAGACCTCAAGCGATCTTCGTTTTTCTGGAAACGATTGAACGGTATCGACAAACCACCCTACGATCGTAGGATCTTTTCCAGATTTTTACCTTTTGCTAATTCATCCACAGGCTTGTCCAAATATTGCACTTTCTGGATTAAGGGTTTCTCAATTTTCTCGACTCGATAACCGTAGATAACACCTTTGATTAGTTACGATTTTGGGTGTATCCTCGCTGGATCGAAGAACTGTGAAAACGTGGTTGGAGTCTTGGCCAACGCATCGATCTCAACTTCACTGTAACCGGTGAGCCAAGTGATCACTTCATGCAGCTGTGCTTTATCCTGGCCCCTCTTCTCAATTTTAGAGACATAGTGGGAATAAATAGAACTAAAGGTCATCTTAGCGATTTTTTCATTCTGTGATTCATTCTCGGGCATGGTACTAACTTGCTCTTCTTGCGTTCAACAGATTGGGCTAAAGCTGATAAAGCACTCGCTCAGATCAACGGACAAAATGAGCGATCGTGAATTGTGGTGAGATGGATCGAAACCACAGTCAAATTCATCAGTGCTTGTAATTCCTGATGGATGTAACAATGTATTATGCTATCCAAGGGATGCGTTCGCAGATTGTGACTGATAAATCGTCCCTAAGCATCGAAGTCCTTCACCCATTCCCAAAC
>JAYYHM010000619.1:0-6016 GCA_036148415.1 Planctomycetota bacterium | reverse complement strand
AACGAAAGGCGTTTTGTCACTGGCTTGATAATGGGGAAATAAATCTGGGTTTCCTGCGACGCTATCACTGGATTTGTAATAGTTATCGGTATCCTCGATCACTAGATCAAGGCGAGTGGTGTCAAAATCAAAGAACTCGTTATCTCTGTCGACGTTAACTTGATAGGTCGCATCAGTACCACCCTCTACCAAACTCAATGGCCCTCCCGGACCTGTAAATGGTGTAATAGGGTTACTGCTATATCCACCCAATGTCCACACAATCGCTTCGGCTCGATCCATACGAGCGGGATCGTGTGCAGCGGTGGTAGGGCTAGCAGAAATGTCGTTACTGGGATCCACATCAAGAAGTCGCTGAAGTAGGTTAAGCTCAGCAGGCGCTATCCTTGGAAAAATCTTTCGATAGTGCCTCTCGACAACCGTCCAATTTGAAAAATCTGGAGGATAGTCACCGTACTGTTGCTGGTAACGCTCGATGGCTTGCTCGATGGCACCCAACTCCAGTTTTTGCTTATTCGAGTTGGCAGTTTCGATCACACCGAAAATGGCTGGAACGGCGATTCCCATCAAGATCCCAATGATCGCGATCACCACCAAGAGTTCAACGAGCGTGAAGCCGTACCGGAACATGGAAACGCGTTCGCTTGTTTTATCGAAACTATTCATTCTTGATCGCATGCTGAGAGCTTCCTTGGTATGAATCGTGATTAGGAATGCTGATGCCGTGTGTACCTGTTTTTCATAACGGATTAGCCATCATGTTCCGCTGAACATGCATGTTGGCTAGGTTTGCCGGATCAACGCGGCAACGGATCGAATCCGTCCACCTGCACCGGCTCCACCGAACACGTTTCGCACTAGAAGATTCCGCCTGCAAAAACCTCTCGATGGCTTCACTGCCCAACTCTCCACTCGAGCACGCGAGCGGAGCTGGAATTTAAACGCTTTGCTTAACTCAAACCGGAGATCAACTCGACCAACGGCATGAACAAGCTGACCACAATGAACCCGACTGCGAGACCGAGGAACACGATCATTAACGGTTCCATCAGAGCAGTTAGACCATCAGTCATGGTTCGGACTTCTTCGTCATAGGTGTCGGCGACCTTGTACAACATGGTGTCAAGCTCGCCCGTCTCCTCACCCACATCGACCATGTTGACAACCAAGTCGTCAACCACGTGTGTTTTGATTTTTGTCACTCCCCAGAGTGCTGCCAGAGCCGCACCACCGGCGAGTCCGAAAGTACCCATCTGCGTCAAGGTTTGCACCATTTGACCGTCATCGAGTTTGGTCCCCTTTGCCGTTAACGCGATGGACATCAGGACGCACCCAGGAAAAGAACCAAACAGTGCCCAGAAGACCAACGCCATAGGATGGAATCCCAATTCGCTGTATTGCTTCAGCGGCTTACTAATGATCTCACCTTCTCGAATCGATTCATTCACTCGAGTAAACATTCGTTCGAACATCGCGTTACCGGACGTTTCTTTTGTGATATTAATCGCTTCCAAAATGGGAACCCCACTTGCCACCAGTGTTCCCAGTGTCCGCGAGGTACGAGCCATGATGTTCTTTTCAATCAGACCACCAAAAATGGGCACTTTGATGATAAACATGTCAAAACCCATGCGACCATGTCTAAACTTCCTCATTAACTTGACGGTAATCAGGAGCACGATCGGCATCAAAATCAACAAGAACCAGTAGCCCACGATGTAATTACTCATCGCTATAAGTAATAGCGTTGGCGCAGGCAAAGTTAAGCCAAATTCTTCAAACATTTGCTCAAAGGTTGGCACGATAAAGATCATGATGAAACTCAGAATCGCAATCGCAACAAACACCACGATCACTGGGTAAATCAACGCGCCTTTGACTTTTCGCTTCAACGATTCCGCGCGTTCCAGAAAGTCTGCAAGACGCTGCAGAATGGTCTCCAACGCACCCCCCGCTTCACCCGCTTTGATCATGTTGACGTAAAGCCGGCTAAACACCTTGGGGCATTTTGCCATCGCTTCGCTCAAGGTCGCTCCACCTTCGATCTCGTCACAGACATCCATCAAGGCATTTTTGAGCTTACCTGGCTTCTGGTTATTTTCGAGGATTTTCAAACTCCTCAGAATTGGAAGCCCGGCATCCTGCAAGATGGACAACTGGCGAGTGAACGCGCAAATATGCTTGGTTTTCGCCTTACCGGGCGCGAAGCCACGCTTCTTACCCGACTTGGCAGCGGCGGATTCGGATGCCTGCTTCTTTTGAGAGATCTTCGTAACGAAGTATCCCATCTGCCGTATCGTGGTTTGCGCCTCTTCTTCGTTGGCTGCATCGATCTCGTCCCGGATCTCTTGTCCGGTCGCATCCATCGCTTCGAATTGATAAATAGGCATGGGAGTTCAAACGCTAGTAACGGGTTATCTGTGGATTAATCTGGACTCAAATTCTTCGTGGCTCAGGACCACTTCAAGTGGTGAACCCAAACCGACTTGTTCTTCAACTCAAAATCACTCAGCAACGGTCTCGCGAATCACTTCATCAAGCGTCGTAATTCCATCTGCAGCGACTGCGATTCCAAATTCACGAAGCGGTATCATTCCAAACTTGGTTGCTTCGTCTCTCAATTCATCGGTAGATGCATTGCTCATCACCATCTCACGCAAAGTGTCATTCAGGACCATGAGTTCAAAGAGTGCGATCCGCCCTTTGTAACCCGTGTTGTTGCAATTTTCACAGCCTGTGCCCTTGTAGAACGTTTTGCCTTGGATGTCCTCTTCTTTCATCCCAAGATCAAACAGCATGGAAGAGGACACATCGGCCTCTTCTCGACACTTGGTACAAACGCGTCTCACCAAACGCTGAGCAAGAATCGCCTCCACGGTCGCACAGATCATGAAGGGCTGAATACCCATGTCTTTCAAACGAGTCACTGTTGCCGGTGCATCGTTGGTGTGAAGCGTGCTAAAGACAAGGTGCCCCGTGAGTGCAGCTTGAATGGCGATTTCTGCTGTCTCAAGATCTCGCACCTCACCCACAAGGATCGTGTCCGGATCTTGACGCAAAATCGCTCGCAGACAACTTGCGAATGTGACTCCAACATCCGTATCGATGGGAATTTGAACAATCCCATCAATGTCATACTCCACGGGATCCTCCGTAGTGATCAACTTGTCCTTGATGTCGTTCAGTTCCGTGAGCGAGGAATAAAGAGTCGTGGTCTTACCGCTACCCGTCGGGCCGGTCACCAGAACAATCCCATTCGGTCGGTCGATGGCAGATCGGAAACTCGAAAGCATGGAGTCATCCATCCCGACATTCTCGAGACTCAGATTTACAACACTTCGGTCAAGCACTCGCATCACGACGCTCTCGCCGAAAATAGTTGGCAGAACACTGACTCGAAGGTCAACCGGGTGACCACCGACCATCAGCTCGATACGACCATCCTGTGGCATCCGCCGTTCAGCAATATCGAGGTTCGCCATCACCTTAATCCGTGTGGTGATCGCAAAGGCGAGGTGCCTTGGTGGCGGAACCATCTCGTAGAGAACACCCTCGGCCTTGATCCGAATTCGGAACTCATCCTCAAAGGGTTCAAAGTGAACATCACTGGCATGATCTTTAATCGCCAGAAGAAGAACCATGTTCAGCAGTTTACGCACGGGAGCCGAGTCTGCGAGGGCTTCGGCATCGGTGATGTTGAACTTCTCATTTTCTAAAGCGGAAATCGCCTGTTTCAGTTCTTCATCGTCAGCTAGCTGCTGAACCAACTTCTCAACACTCTCTGCTTCACTGTCATAGTGCCGAGTAATGCTCTGAAGGACATCCCGTTCGGTAGCAACCACCATTGCGATATCGAACCCAAGAAAGGTCCTCAGCTCATCTTGAATGGTTAAGTTCTGAGGATCACACGTGGCAACCGTTAGCAAATTGTTCTCGAACTTCAGCGGGACCACTCGATACAACTGAGCCATGGTCTCACTAATCTTCTCCAGCACTTCCTCTTCGAATTTGAAATCTTCGAGAGAAATGGTTTGCATGCCCATTTGCTCGGCGAGCGCTTGAATCAATTGATCGTCAGTGATCAACTGCATCTCTTCTGCAATGCGACCGAACAGCGTTCCGGGTTGCTGCTCCTGTTCTTCGAGAACAATCTCAAGCTGCTCATCGGTTAGAAAACCGAGGTCAACGAGGATCTGTCCGATGCGACGAGGTGCCATCTTGTATTACCTGTAAACTTTCTTCACTCGATAGTTGGTTTGCCATCCCCGGCGAGCTGGGTTCGTACCGGGGACGAAATTAAATCCCGCCCCGCTATTCATCTTCCTGAATCGGTACGGCTTCATCGCCCAAGCCTCTTCGAGACTGAACGATTCTCTTGGCCAAATCATCTGGACGGTGCGCCTTAGCCAGCACGTCTTCCACCGTCACTCGTTCAGCTTTCCAGTGATGAAACAGAGCGTCGTCCATCAATTGCATTCCGAATTTTGCTCCGGTCTGCATGGCACTGTTAATACGAAAGGTCTTGTTTTCGCGAATCAGATTAGCAATACCGGGCGTGACATTGAGCACCTCGTAAGAAGCGCAACGACCGCCACCGATTTTCGGCAACAGCGTCTGAGCGACCACACCAATCAGAGTACTGGCTAATTGTGTTCGAATTTGGTCCTGCAAGTTTCCGGGGAAAGCATCGATGATTCGATTCACCGTTCCTTGCGCGCTGTTGGTGTGCAGGGTACCGAAGACAACGTGACCGGTTTCCGCAGCACTAATCGCTGCTTCAATGGTTTCCAAATCTCGAAGCTCACCCACCAGAATCACATCGGGGTCCTGCCTAAGAGCTCGTCGGATCGCCTCAGAGAAACTTGGCACATCCACGCCCACCTCACGCTGATTGATCGTGCTCTCAATGTGGTCGTGGTAAAATTCGATTGGATCTTCGATCGTGATAATGTGATGATCGATGGTCTCGTTGAGCAGATTAATGAGACTGGCAAGGGTGGTACTTTTTCCGGACCCAGTAGGGCCTGTCACCAGAAATAGTCCGCGAGGTCGATGAACCATCTTGACCACCGATTCGGGCAACCCTAGTTGCTCGGGCGTTAATTTGTCGTTTGGGATTTGACGCAGAACCATCGAGATGAAGCCACGCTGTTTAAAAACAGAAACCCTGAAGCGGGCCGCATCACCAAACGCAAATCCAAAGTCAGTACTACCTGCTTCTTGGAGCTCCCGCTGACAACGTTCGGGCGTGATACTTTTCATCAAGCCGACACTGTCTTCTGCTTCGAGTACCTTGGTCTCAAGCTTCCGCATACGGCCATGCAAACGGAATACGGGCGGTTGACCCACAACAATGTGAATGTCGCTGGCACCCTGCTTGATTGCGGCTTGCAAAAGCTTGTCAATTAGAACTGTGGCCAAAGGTCGGCTCCTGTATGTGGCTGGTGCGATGACAATAAAAGCGATAACGCGTCAGGCTCGAATCTCCCATTTGCCCCATCAGCCCGTATGCGGGCACATTACAAGGCGTGAGACAGCTCGCAGACCATGACACTTGTCAGTGCGGTAGCCTATTGGAAAAGAGCATCCCAAAGTGACTTGCTGACCCCCCAGTGCATCACACAATCTGTAGGGCACGATCAAAAATAGGATGCCGTTGTGTCTCTTTATTACCCAAACTGTGACGCAAACCCAAATCTTATGGCTTGTTTCTTACCTTGAGCCCCGTGTATCGCTGAAAAAAAGAACAAACCACTCTGCAGAGCTGCCACTGAAACCCTCCTTGGAGAACTAGCCGAATCCAGCCAATCTCACCCCGCTCAGCTGCTAGCTTTGCCGCGAGCAAGAAGCCGGTGGCATAGTGATTGACACCGCCCACTAGACAAGCGGTTAGCTATCCAATGGCGTCCTACAGTGAATCCAAATCCTCAACCAAGTGATTCAAAGCGATATCTTCCTGCTCGGTCTGCTTCGCAACCCGATGCACCTCTTCAAAGGTGGTGATTCCGCGGATGAC
>JAYYHM010000618.1:0-2692 GCA_036148415.1 Planctomycetota bacterium | reverse complement strand
CGGCGCGAGGGTCATGATCGATGGTGCACATGCTGCCGGAATGCTGTCCCTTCAGGTAGAGCAAATCGGTGCAGATTACTATACGGCGAACCACCATAAATGGCTTTGCTCTCCGAAGGTGTCTGGTTTTCTCTATGTTAACCCGAGTTGGCAAGATGAGGTTCAGCCGACCGTGATTAGCCACTCCTATAATCGACCGAGGAACAACCGCTCTGCGTGGCAGAGCTCATTTGACTGGGTGGGAACGTATGATCCCACTCCTATTCTTGCTGTCCCCACGGCCCTTGATTTCTTGAGCTCATTGTTCGCCGATGGATTTCAGGGTTACTTGCGTCGAAATCATGATCACTTACTGAAAGCTCGTGATCTAATCTGTAAATCGATGAGCATCGGATCACCTGCACCTGATTCCATGTTGGGAAGCATGCTGGCAGTTCCGCTCGATGCAGTATTGCCTCGGCAAGTCGAATCGCTCGGGCAGAGACTGAGGAAGGAGTTTGGAATTGAGATTCCAGTTTATCCTGGTCTGACCGACGCTGAGGATCAGCCTACCGGTAAGCCCATTATGCGTGTTTCGATGCAGGTGTATAATACGATCGAAGATATCGAACGTTTGCGAGTTGCACTCCAGAAGATAGGCTCGGTCTAGTGCTTCAAGATCTTTGATTAAGCTGCTTTCTGACGTTCTTCTGAAGCATTGATTTTGTTGTAGAGAGTTTTAAGGCTTACCCCCAATTCCTCCGCCGCAGCGGGCTTGTTTCCATCGTGCCGTTCCAAGGCTCTCTGGATCGCAATCATCTCTAGATCACGGAGCGTGATCGGTCCTGAATCACGGATTTCTTTTCGCAGTTGTCTTTTCGAAAAACCCGTTGGAAGATCAGAGGTTTCGATCGGAAGGGAATCGCAAAGCACGGCTGCATGTTCCACCACATTCGCTAACTCGCGAACATTACCCGGCCAAAGATGAGCTTGGAGTGCTTCCATAGCGGCTGGAGTAAAGAGCTGATCCTCGGAGTTTGCGTATCGGTGTCGCTGAAGGAGGTGGCTTGCGAGGATCGGAAGATCTTCGATCCGATTCCTAAGAGCTGGGACGTTGATTTCGAATGTGTTCACACGGAACATCAGATCTTCTCGGAACTCGCTGGCTTCAACCATATCCTCAAGGTTCCGGTGTGTTGCACAGATGATTCGTACGTTGACATGGACAATACGGTTGTCACCCAGTCTGCGAATTTCACCACTTTCCAGGACGCGCAGTAACTTGGCCTGCATGGCAATGGGGAGCTCACCGATTTCATCCAAAAATATTGTGCCCTCGTCCGCAACCTCAAATAGGCCCGTCCTCGCTTGATCTGCGCCGGTGAAAGCTCCTTTGCAATGTCCGAACAGTTCGCTTTCAATCAGATTTTCAGGCAGAGCTCCACAGTTAATCGAAACCAGAGGTCCATCCGATCTCAGGCTGGCCTGATGGACCGCTCTAGCCACGAGTTCTTTTCCGGAGCCCGTTTCGCCTCGGATCAGTACGGTGCTATCGGTTGGTGCGACCTTATCGATCAAACGTTTCACCTGATCCATCGCCGTGCTGCTACCGATTAGCTCTGAATCACCCTCCACTTGTTTTAGGCGATGCTCCAGAGCGCTCATCTGATTTTTGAAATAACGGCGTTCATCGACCCGACCTAGGATTGCTGCAAGTTCCGCAAGTCGACAAGGCTTGGTGAGGTATTCAAAGGCATGCTGGCGGAGTGCTTCGATGGCTGTCTCTTGGCTAGGCTTTCCTGTGTAGATGATTGCTTCAATTTCGGGGCGAAGTTGTTGAGCGGCTGCGACGACATCGATTCCGTTCATCCCTGGCATATCAAGATCAACAATCATGCAATCAAAGGGTTTACGCTTGATCGCCTCGATCGCTTCCTGTCCATCGGCACAGACTTCGATTTCATGTCCCATGCGTGGGATCTCCAGCCGCATGATCTCTCTTAAGCTGCGTTCGTCGTCAGCAAAGAGGATGTTCATTCCCCGTTTATTTTTCTTACGCTGCTGTGACACGCTCATTCTCCAGTCCCTGCTGATTCGTCTCGATCCGCTCTTTTAGGTCGGCTTGATTGGTGTTGGGAAGCGATAGCTCCAAGGTTGAGCCTGTTCCTTCCCCGCAACTGTTCGCTTGAAGTGATCCACCATGCTGCATGACGATCCGACGCGAAATACTCAACCCCAGTCCCGTTCCACCACCATTTCGACGTTGTGTGAAGAAGGGCTCAAAAAGATTTCTTTTGACCTCTGGTGACATGCCACATCCATTGTCAACGACTCGGATGGTCGAGTTCTCTGTGGTCTTCGTGACATAAATCTGAACGCTTCCGTCCTCGTTCAAACTCTGTAACGCATTAGTGAGAAGATTCAATACGACCTGTCGAATCTCTTGTGGATTGATCGATGCGACAACTTCTTCATTTGCGACCACCGTGATGGGCGTGGAACGATAATCGCTAACTTTACTGACAATCTGAACAACATCTTCCACTAAGGTGACAAGATTGGTCTGTACCCGTTTGTTGTTACCGGGTCGGCTAAATTCCAATAGCTTTTCGGTAATCGCCTTGCATCGGTAGGCTTCTTCTTCAATCACCTGAAGATTACCCGAGAACGAGGATCGTGTATCCTCCCGCTCAAAATTTTCGTGGTCCGGAGA
>JAYYHM010000617.1:0-11315 GCA_036148415.1 Planctomycetota bacterium | reverse complement strand
TCGGAGATACAACATTTGCCGACCCCCATGGCAAAGACAGTGTTTGGAGACGAAGTACATTTTCGACTGAAAGATGACCGGTTATCGGTAGTACCCATCGAACAATTAATTGCTGATATCAAGCTGGATTTTAAGAGAGCTTCACAGGGGTCGAGAGACGGGCGACAGGAATCAGCTGTCGGTCCAATTCGCGGGTACGTAGCAAGATATGAAATTGAAAAAGAACGTGGAACCATTAGTAACGGCGGTCAAATCCAAACCGCCACTCGCATCCAACTTGTAAACTTGAGCGTAGAGCCGTTGTCGGAGCCTTTTGGAGATCCTATCGCGGGAGTCATAAGCGATAGCCAACTTCTGGATATTGAATTAGCCGGCCGAGACCCAGGTTCAACAACAATTACCGTCTGGGTCTATCCTGATAGCTTCAACTCATTCCGAAGTTTAAAAGAGGAGCTGTACGAACGTGGGTTCGCGACCGCGGCAAGGCCCCTTCCATTTGGGCATGTAATTAGCGGTGGTCCAGACGGCAGTCGATCTCAAGCGCAATGATTAATTTCTGAGTTCTGAAGAAAGATTCTGCTTCGCCCATGCAGCGGCGCCCCTAACACCAGCGTCATCTCCAAGCTGAGCAGCGATTACCTCGAAACGCCCATGGTAGACCTCTAGCACATTTTTTTCTGCGGTCTCTCTGACCGTCTCAACAACGAGATCCTCCATTGCCTCCACCAATCCGCCGCCAAGAATTACTTTGTCAGGTGCAAGCAGATGCACTAAGTTCGCCACGGCAAAACCAATCGTTTCACAGGCTTGGACAACCAGTTCTTTGACCCTCTGATCATCATGATCGATCGAATCAGCGAGCGCGCCGCTTCGGACACTCGAGAGATCTGTCCCATATTCTGCGGCTAGGTAAGGTGCCTCCCCCCGATACGCAAGCTTGCATGCCTCAGAAGCAATTGCTAGGCGACTCGCCTCTGACTCTACAGTGCCGCTGAGATGTGATCCGTCGGTGCGATTTGTCGAGGAAATTCTCGTGTGCCCAATCTCCATGCAGCTGATGCCGGCACCCTGTAATATACGCCCCCCAAGTACACAGCCCCCACCCACTCCTGTTCCGGGGAATAGACCTACGGCACAGTGCGCTTTCTTTGCAGCACCAAAGCGATATTCAGCATAAATCCCCGCATCAACATCATTCATGACGACTACGGGACAGTCGAAATAGTGATTGAGTTGATCGCGAACGTTCAGATCACCCCAACCAAGATTTGGAGTCATCAGGACTTTCCCCTGATCCATATCAATTGGACCAGGACAGCCAATTCCAATTCCCGCTAAGCTGGACTTATCCAAATTTGTGTCATCGAGTAAACGGTCTATCGTGGAAACGATTCGTTTAATTCCTGAATCACTCCCCGCCCGACCTTTTGTTTTTCTTCTTCGTCTTCCTATTTCTTGCCAGTCTGCGTCGTATGCGGCAGTTAACATTTTAGTGCCACCAAGGTCAAACCCCACCCACACAGAGCGATTTTCGCTAGACATTGAATCCCTCAAAAACTTCGAGCCCGGTTCTGTTCTACTTGATATGCCATGAACGTTACTCGAGGCTATGTTCTAGCGAAGCCTGATTCCAAACAAGATGCAAAGAGGAATTCTTAGTGTTTTCACTAAAAACAGTTCCAACCAGCTGCTTCACAACGCAACAGGGATATCTGATCAATTAGGCAGGCCTTACACCGGGGCATTATTTGCTGATTCATCTGTAATGATGAATTTAAAGAGTAAGGACCGAAAACGCCGCGAACGGTGTTAAAATTGGGTGGACTTGCAGCTAGACTGAAGCAGTTTTCAGTGCCTCCATTTGTTATTGAATATTGGAAATAACAACGGACTTCTCCAAAATGAAAAATCGAACGAATCCACTCGCGTTAATGGCTTTTGTGTTGATCCTTCAGCACATAGCGGGGCAGGTGGACGCCGCAGAGAGAGTCAAAACTGGTTCTTCGGGTACCTTACGATCCGAGAGCCCCGAAACCATTGATGTTAGATACCAATCCTACAATTCGAAGGAATTACCAGACTTCCAGAAACATGTGATTCCACTACTCGGAAAACTCGGCTGTAACGGACGGTCGTGCCATGGTTCATTCCAAGGCCGAGGTGGGTTTCAGTTATCTTTATTTGGATATGACTTCAAAGCAGACCATCTGGCTCTACTGGATGAATCATCTGGCAGAGTCGATTTGGATGATGTAGATGAGAGTTTATTACTTGCGAAACCCTTAGATGCCGACTTTCATGAAGGCGGACAACGCTTCAAAGATGGGAGTTGGAAACACCATGTGCTGAAAAGCTGGATTTCTAATGGAGCAATCGGTACTGGATCAGTTCCTCATACCCTGAAACGCCTAGAGATTCAGCCCTCACAAATCGAGTTATCCAATCCATCGAAGGTGGTCAGCCTCAGAGTGCTTGCACATTGGAAAGATGGATCCACTGAAGACGTCACCATCCTATCTCGATTTCAATCAAACGATGAAGCCATCGCGACTGTCTCCGACGTTGGAGAAGTTTCGATCGGTGAATCAGGTGATACTCACGTGGTCGTTTCTTACGACAATGCAGTGGTTGCTGTCCCAGTCATTCGACCTTATCCAGGTCGATCAAAAATCCAAGTTGACCAATCCAGTCATCCAATAGATCGTTTAGTCATGCAGAAATTGCGAAAACTGAACATTCAACCATCAGCACGGTGCACCGATGCCGAGTTCGTCCGACGAGTCTCCTTGGATATCGCCGGGATCCTACCTGCCCCCGATGTGGTGGAATCATTTTTGAAGGATAAGAGTCCATCAAAACGAGAGCGTTTAATCGATTCGCTACTCGAATCTGATGGATACGCCGCATGGTGGGCCACTCGTTTTTCTGACTGGACTGGTAACAGTGACGAACAACTGAGCAATGCCCTACCTGTTCGAAGCGGAGCGACGCGACTGTGGCACGAATGGCTAAGAAATAGAATTGCAGCGAACGTCCCGTACGATCAAATAGTCGAAGGCATTGTCACTGCAGAAAGCAGAAATGCGAATGAATCCTATCTAGAATATTGCGAAGCGATGTCCGCTGCATGTCAGCCAGGAAAAGAATCACAATTTGCAAAGAGAGAGGGCCTACCGCTGTTCTGGGCACGGCGGAATTTCCAAACTCCCGAAGACCGAGCTATTGGATTCTCCTACACATTTCTGGGGGTTAGAATTGAATGCGCACAATGCCATAAACACCCTTTCGATAAATGGTCAAAAGATGATTTTGAAAACTTTGCGAAATTGTTTAGTCCAATCCGCGTGAATCAAAATCTCGTTTCAAACGAAGCAAAAAAAGATCGTGAGCAACTGATCACCCAAATCACGGGAGACAAAAAACTAAAGGGTGCTGATCTTCGTCGCGCACTTTACGATGCTGCTAAAAGGGGCGATACCCTCCCGTTCGGTGAACTCCTTGTCACCACTAGTCAGATTTCTGACCGGCAAAAACGGGCAATGGCGTTAGCAAAAAAACAGGGCCGAACGTTTACCGCACCAGCTGTTCCTACCGGCAAAATCTTAGGTCAACTAGAACCCATCGAGCTCGATCACGACCCTCGTAAAGATTTAATGGATTGGCTGCGGTCACCAGATAATCCTTACTTTGCCAAAGCGATAATCAATCGTGTGTGGGCAAACTATTTTGGCATCGGATTGGTCGATCCGACCGACGACATGAATCTTGCCAATCCCCCTAGCAATGAGCCCCTCATTGAGTTCCTTGCCGAGAAGTTCATTGAGCAGGGCTTTGATCTGAAATGGCTGCACCGAACAATTGTCACGAGTGACACCTACCAGCGTAGCGTTGTAACCAACGCTACGAATGTCCAAGATCTCACAAATTTCTCTCACCATATTCCGCGACGCCTCCCCGCTGAGGTCATCTACGACGCGGTTGTTCTGGCCACCGGATCCGACATTCAGGCGGCCAGATTACGTGATGAATTGGATTCGATGGCTATCGCAGACGGCAAGCCGAAACGTCGAAATCAACAGGATTTTGCATTGGAGATTTTTGGACAGTCTACTCGAGAATCCAACTGTGACTGTGATCGTAGCAATTCCCCAAGCCTTCTCCAGGCCGTGTACCTTCGCAATGACGAAGAAATGCACAACCGACTCCTCGACAGTAAGGGTTGGGTGGCGCAAGCCTGCAAAGAAGCAGGGATTGAAGCACCAAAGAATATCAAAGATGCATCATTCCGTACGGCATATAACCGCGCGAACTCATTGAGGAAACAAATTCTTGCTAACGTTGGCCGATATAAACAAGCAACCAAAACACAGCAAAATAAAAGAAGGAGTCAGCTTGAATCGGAATTAAGGCGTTCCAAAATTAAGCTGGAATCACTCGGTTTTCAAATGCCCTCAGTACTTGCTCTGTTAGAGACTGATGATGACTGGGATTCCTTGGAAAGAGCACTCCCCAAAATGGCGGATATTGGAGATTTGGAATCGCTCATCGACCAGGCTTACCTTAGAGTACTTTGCAGATACCCGGAATCTGATGAAAAAAAGATCTCACTCGAGTATATCCAAGATTCCGAGAATCCCGGAGAAGGAGTGATGTCACTTCTTTGGGCACTAGTCAATACAAAAGAGTTCATAGTTAGCCATTAAGGATCTTCGGAATTCCACTTCTACGCGAACCCTAATGCACACCGAAAGATATCGTAATGCAAGAACATAAAACCTGTGATGGGATGAAAAGACGCGATCTCCTCAAGGTTGGGGCTCTCTCTCTAGGGGGTCTTACCCTACCCCAGTACCTCGCACTGGCCGGCAATGGAAAAATTGCCTCGGGACGAGCTGATCGTGCGATCTTCATTGAACTTCCGGGCGGTCCGTCACATCTTGATACGTTTGACTTGAAGCCAAATGCACCGAGTGAGTATCGCGGCGCTTTCAACCCCATCAAGACCAATGTGCCTGGTATTGAAATCTCTGAGCATCTACCAAGACTTTCAAAAGTTGCGGATAAATTCTGCATTTTGCGTGGGGTAAGTCACACACTGGCTGCGCATCGTCTTGGTCGGGAATATGTGAATACGGGTACCAAACCTATTCCGGCATTGGAATATCCAAGCTACGGAGCAGTGGTTTCGAAAGAAAGACCCGTCGAACCAGAGATACCCAGTGTGGTCGCGGTTCCAAGGGCTTCACAAGGGCCAGGATTTCTTGGTATCCGTTACGCCGCCTTGGAAACCAATTCCACTCCAAGCCCCAATACTTTTTTTTCCGTGAGAGGTATTTCTTTACCTGAAGGAATTGGCGTGCATGAGGTAAATCGCCGACAGCAATTATTAAAAAAGCTAGATCGACGCTTCGCTGATTTACAGGATTCAGACCAACTTCTTGAAGGCCTTGATCAATTTAGCTCACAAGCGCATTCAGTGATCACTTCCTCCAGAGCCAGACAAGCATTTGATATTAGCCAAGAGCCAGAGAGCTTTGCTCAGCAGTTTGGCGATGAATCCTTCGGTCAAAGTTGCCTACTCGCTCTGAGATTGGTGGAATCAGGAGTGCGACTTGTAAGCGTGCAACTCGGTGGATGGGACACACATCAAGATAACTTTTCAAAACTAAAAAATAATAATCTCCCAAAACTTGATGTAGGTCTCAGCGGATTACTCTCGGGTCTCGACCAGCGTGGACTGCTGGAATCTACTGCTGTTTTCGTTACGGGGGAGTTTGGTAGAACACCTAAAATCAATCAACGCAGTGCTGAGGGAGGACGAGACCACTACCCGAGATGCATGTTTATGTTAATGGCAGGAGGCGGAGTAAGAGGCGGACAAGTAATTGGCGAAAGCGACGCAACCGCATCAGGCCCCAAACACGAAGCCATCACCCCAGACGACGTCGCGGCGAGCTTCTACCATAATTTGGGGATTAATCCTTCTACCGAATTTAACAGCTCCACAGGACGTCCCATCACCCTCGTTCGCGATGGATCAATCATACAGCAACTATTTTCATAGAATGCAGACTTGATGACCCGCTTAAAGATGCGCATGGAAGACTACTGCTTGTAGTCCGTACGTGATTACATTGGCTTCGCTTGCAACGCGCATAAAGAAGGGCCATGGTGAAGCCCTCCCTGCCTCACCATAGCCCATCAATGCTGGAACGATGGCACCGATCGTTCCACCCTCCCAATCCATGGTGTTGTTATTATCGGCAAACCCAATCTTTGGCTGGAGGGGATCCCATACACTTCCTCAATTTTTTTTAAGTTCTTTCCAGTTCAAACCTATGAAAATTGGATTGTCGTACGCCAAAGACAACCTTCTTCTTAAAAATCATGCGTTACTACTCGAAAAAATGTGGTTAGGTAGGACGCTTTGGGTAGCGATCCGTCATGACTTGAAATGAAGCTGCACGCCGGAAGGCTGAATCGACCGTCGTGTTTCACAAGAATGTTTCACTCCTTGATCATTCGCTGACCCTCATTGGATCACGTTGATATTTCAAGGAGTGCATCTCGGATCTGCATTTTTCGATCCTCGGCCAATAACTTCGATCCGTCTTCCTCTGTCAAATAGAAGACATCTGCAACTTGATCGAGGTGAGTATCAATTTTTGCAAAATGCAGGACTAAAAGCTCATTTGTTAAGGCTGTAGCAATTCGATTAAGCAATCCAACCGAATCGTACGCAAAATAGGAAAGGATGGTGTATCGATCGACGCTATCGTTATCGATCACGACCTTGGTGGGTAAAAGATTGACCGACTCAGGTTCACGCTCCTTCTGTGTTGCCCAAGTTTTTCGGTAGGGTGGTAGTGGGAGATCGGGGCTATCAAGTAGATGACAGACTCGCTCACAGATCTCCGCCATCTCCGTCTCCGTCAAGCTTCTGGTTGCGGAGTTAGAATCAAGGACCCAAAAATAATCCCACACCACATCCCCAACACTTTCAATCCTCGCCCTGAGGATGGATAAACCCGCCGTGCTCAAGGCTCCGGTAGCCCTTGCAAAAGTACCAATAGCTCGGTCAGTTTCGTGCCGAATGACTGTGAAACGAGTTGCTTGAAAATCACGGTCATAATGAGCCGTACAAAGTGTCTTTGTCCGACCGGCACTCACCTCATGAAACATTCCTATCTCGTCGGCTAAACACCTTGGATCACAACGATCAAGCAATGAGAGTGGCAAATGATTGAGGAGAGTAAAGCTGTCTGTCGGCGCCGATCGATCCTGCAACTCCATCCTCACAGCTTTACGACCACTCTCTAACTCAGGGTCGTCTGGGCTACCCGGAAGATTCCCAGAATCAAAATACCTTCGTGTTCGTCGGTATAGGTCGTCTATCAGGTTAACTTTCCAATCTGTAGCGACATCGGGTCCAACAGCAACCAAGTCTGCATATGTATGTACCACTAATAATTCAAGTCTTCTAATGGACCCGACTTCTGATGCGAAGGCCAAGACAATCTCAGGATCGGTAAGATCATGACGAAATGCAATCACATTTACCGCCAGATGCTTCAAGACCAGCCATTCGAGGGTTTCCGCATCATTGGAATTCAATCGCAACCTGACTGCCGTATCCCTAGCGATCCGTGCACCGACAATGCAATGATCCTCTTCATATCCTTTACCGATATCATGAATAAGAAGCGAGAGATGTAGGATGCGTTTGTCAGCCAACCTGCGATAGCGTCTCCCCATGCCACCAGGATGCTCGCCAAGATCCGTTGCCGCTTGAACCGCGCGGAGACTGTGGGCATCGACTGTGTATTGATGGTATGCGTTGAACTGAAGAAGTCCCCTGATTCGTTTAAATTCAGGAATCAATTGCTCTAAAATTCTTAATTCATGGAGTCTTCGCAGAATGGGTGCGAGCCGACCAGAACTGCCAAGCAAATTGAGAAATTCATCGATAGTTCGTCGATCGGGCGGAGTGATTTCCCGATCTTGCATCGCCAGGCGAATAGCTTGCCAAGTCGGATGAGAGATACGCCTACCGTGCTGATTTGCAAGGCGAGTGAGGTGAATAACATCCGGTAAGCTTCGTGCAAAATCGCTCAGTTTTTCTTTTCTTACCCAGATATGTGTAGGTCCCATCAAGATGGAATCGTCGATTTTCTTGGACCTTATCCATTCATAAGTACGAGCGAGGACCGGCCGAGAGATCGCATCATCCACAAAAAACTTGGACGTGTATCTGATGTTGCGTGTGTGAGCAAAGTAATCTTGCATAAATTGCTCTACGGGTAGCTTAGTGCCAGTACCCTCATAGCCCCAAGACTCAGCAATAGACATCTGCATCGCGCGGTCCAGCAAATCTTGGCTTTTCTTCTCGCGAAAATGCAATTCATTTCTCAGCCTCAGCAAGAACGAGTAGGCGGCTCGAACCGTTCGGTAATCTTCTTCGGAAAGCACGCCGAGCTTCACCAATCTCTCCAGATCTGTTTCACCCGTCCGAGCAAAACCCAACCATCGGATGAGTTGAATATCACGCAGTGCACCTCGTGACCTTTTTACATTCGGCCTCAAAAGATAAACCGTTTCACCCCACTTCCGCCTCTCCTCTACGCGAGCTTGCACAACACCCCGAATTAATCCTTTCGCCCGACGATTAGCTCCTCGTCCGAATCGATAAAAATATTTTGAATATAGCTGTAGGCTGCCGGCGATTAGGCGTGATTCAGCTAATGAGGAGAAGATGACTGGATCTGACCAAGACATCCGACACGCTTCAATCGGCATGCGAATCGAAAGCCCTGGTGTAATTCCAGAATCAGCCAGGTCTCGAGTCAGGTTACCGGCAATTTTATTTGCCAGCGTCTGACTACCACGAGTCGCGAGGATCATGAGATCGGCATCCGAGTAAGGCGCTAAATCACGCCTACCGAATCCTCCATGCGCTACCAGTGACAAGCCACCAGCATGTTGATCATCGGAGTGTTCTTCAATCGCCGAATTCCAAATAGCAAGCACAACATCATCGTAGACATCGGCGAGAAGGGTTGAAACCTGCATGGCGGGCGTGCCCGACTTATGACTTTCATAAGCTTTGAGCCTCCCTTGCTCCAAAAGCTCGCGGCAACGCAGCACGATTGATTTCATGACCATCCATCATACGTGAATCAGAAATAGTTCTTTCACTATTCTCTTACAGTAGAAAGATCATCACAATTTCTACCGTAAATTGGTTCACCCGAGACAGTAACAGCCTATCCCTAGCTTTTTCAGATTCCACTACCGTGTTTTTCATCAACAACGTTGATGACAAAGCTGTTTACAGCTTAAGAAAATGCCCATCACCGAAGTCAGATGCTCGGGAATGTAAACAGCAAGCAAGACCACCCAAATTTTGTTCGAATGGGGATGGAGTTCTTCATCGATGCTATAGGGCATCCTCTCCACGTTCCCCTGTCCTGATCCTTATCGAATCTTCCAGGTCGGTGACAAATATCTTCCCGTCACCAATTTGCCCAGTCTGAGCCGTCTGTAACACCGTATCGACGACCATTTGAAGGTTATCGTTAGTGCAGATCACCTCAATTTTGACCTTGGGTACGAAATCGATGGCATACTCCGTTCCGCGGTAGATTTCAGTGTGCCCTTTTTGACGCCCAAATCCCCGAACCTCACTCACAGTCATCCCGTGGATTCCCTGATCAGTGAGAGCGTTTTTAACATCTTCAAGCTTGAAGTGACGAACAATTGCTTCAACTTTTTTCACGATCTTACCTCAGACGAGACCACCTAAACTTTGCTTGGTGAATTGTACACCACTTGGACATCCGAACCACAGGGGTTTCCCTCGAGGTTGATCTGGTCGAAAAAATATGCAAAAAACTCCATTTTTAGGACCGAAACTTATCGTCGCATTGTAGAACTGGCTCGCTCAAGGAGACTTTTATGTCGAACGATTTTGTTCACATAATGGGGATCATTACTCACTTGCCGGCGTTTCCTGAGACCGCAAAGCCTCCAAGCCGATCCAATTTACCTCGAGGTCCCCTGCACTTGCATTCGCAACCCTTGAGAGCACGAATAACAGATCACTCAATCGGTTCAGGTAGACGGCTAACTCATCAGATACCTCTTGGTCAGGAATTTGACAAAGTGTGACCACCCTTCTCTCCGCCCGTCGACAAATACCTCTTGCTAAATGGAGAGCACAAGCCCCTTGATTGCCGGCTGGTAAAATAAAATTGGTCAGCGGCGATAACCCAGCCTCATGCTCATCAATCCACTGCTCCAATCTGGAACAATGAGATTTTTCAAGAACACGGGTACCGTGTTTTTCCGGATCAGGCGTCGCCAGCTCCGCTCCCATCGCAAAAAGTTCATGTTGAATCTGCTCCAACTGGCCATCAACAACTTCACCGACGGCCGCGTTCCGAGCCACACCCAAGGCGGCGTTCAATTCGTCGACTGTGCCATACGCTTCAATCCGAGCATCATCCTTGGAGACCCGTGGACCACCAAATAATCCAGTGCTACCTGTATCACCGGTTCGGGTATAAATCTTCATATCTATGATCTTCTAGGGCGTATTGATGTAGAGACTGGATTCTGAATTAGAGAGTATAACGGATCCCTAAATTCAAAGGTTCAACACTGTTCCAATCAGGCAAGACATGGCCAGTCAAATCCAAGATAAAATCCATGCCGGAGGTTTTTTCTTATTTCTCAAGAAGCAAAAATCGCTGGAATTCTTATTACTCAAACACCCCAATCGATGGGATCTGCCGAAAGGACATTGTGAGTCGGGCGAGACATTTCTTGATGCAGCGATTCGCGAACTTGAGGAAGAAACTGGCATTCATAAGAATCAGATCTCTATCGACCCCATCTTCCGATTTGAGATTTGCTACCCCGTTACCTATACGGATCCCAGCCCCGCTACCTACCACAAACAAGTTGTGTATTTTTTGGCTTTTTTATCTGCCAAGCCCAAACTGAAACTCACTGAACACGATTCCTTCCGCTGGCACGACTGGGACCCCAAAGTCAAGGTTCAAGAAGAAACGATCGACCCTCTCATCCAAGCTGTTGCAACGCATTTCGCGTCTCTAGGCAGCAGGTAATCCGATTAGAGCGTGGCACAATCGTTTGCACCCCTTTTTAGATCCTGAATATATCGCCCTCTATCCCTAGCGCTTGTTCTGCCTTATTAGATCTGCGCGAATAACTGATGATGCTGGGTGCCAAATTTAATTCCATGTAACCATCTTGGTTCCTTCGCAGACTGGCTTTGATTCCGTCCGTATTCA
>JAYYHM010000616.1:0-6094 GCA_036148415.1 Planctomycetota bacterium | reverse complement strand
TAGAATTCATTGTGTCAGTAGCTCTTGCATTACGGGGGTGCTAGCGTGCCTCATCTATGGCGAAACCTAATCGCTCTCCAAGTCGCTGTGTTAGCTTTTGTTAATTTCAGCTTTCTTTTCGCAAATAACACGGATAGCAAGGTTAGTATCGCTCCAGCCGAACCGCATCACCTAAATCTTCCCAAAAACCCTTTTGACTACGAAGGAGTGATCGTTCCTCAATATGCTACGCAGCTTGATTTGCAAGGAATTACTCATGAAATCACGAATAGTGGTGCCACTCTTGGAAGGGTATTGTTCTACGACAAAAGACTGTCCGTGAACGGATCTGTTTCTTGTGGGTCATGTCATAGGCAAGAGTTTGCTTTCTCAGATTCACGATCAAGAAGCATTGGTTTCAACGGTAAGCAGGGCATTCGGAATTCAATGTCTTTGGTGAACTTGCGTTTCAACCCTACAGGAAAATTTTTTTGGGACCAGCGAGCCACTTCATTAGAGCAACAGGTGTTGATGCCGATTGTAGATCCGAATGAAATGGGACACTCGATCACAGGGGTCAGAGAGACGCTCAGCAGGGATCCGATATATCTACGCCTGTTTGGTGAAGCTTATGGTGATCAAGGTATTTCCGCTGGGCGTATTGCGGACGCGCTAACACAATTTCTTCACTCCATGGTGTCTTTTCATTCCAAATATGACGTGGGAATCTCAATGGTCAGAGATGTTAGGTTGCCTTTTCCCAATTTCACTGATGAAGAAAACCTTGGTAAGACACAGTTCTTCGGTCGCGGCCGATGCGCTGAATGTCACCTGCCGCAGTTGCACGGTAACGATCGAGCGCAACCACAATTCGCCGTGTTTCAGCTACAAAAGCCGGTAGTCAATGGGATTGATATTGATGAACCTGGTCGAGATCAAGGCGTTGGAATGGTAACGGGAGAAAAGCGAGATATCGGTAGTTTCCGAGTCTCAAGTTTACGGAATATCGAGCTAACTGCTCCCTACATGCATGATGGTCGTTTTCAAACTCTCGATCAGGTAATTGAACACTACAATTGGAGTGTCAAGCCTCATCCCAACCTCGATCCGAGGTTGGAGGATTTTTCAGCTAATGGTATGGCATTACCTGAGGTGGAAAAGGTTGCTTTAGCTGCCTTTTTAAAGACACTTACCGATTATGAATTTATCAAAGATCCCAAGTTTTCAGATCCGTTTGTGCGAAACGAAGATGTGATGGCAGGAAATATTCCTAATGACTGATTCATCATTCGATCATTATGCGTCGAACTATGAGGATGCACTTCAATGCGGGTTGTCTGTAAGTGGGGAGAGTAGCAGCCACTTTGCGGATGCTCGTTTAGGTTACCTTAGGCGATTGCTTGAAGAACGCTCCATCGACACAACCAAAGCATTAGATTTTGGATGTGGTGTAGGAGCAACTACAGCTTTTTTTCTCAAGCATTTTGACTCACTCAAATTAACGGGGATCGACCCGTCCTCTGAGTCGATTGATCAAGCAAAGAAGAATTTTGCTCAGTTGGATTCGGATTCATCGTGTGAGGTCACATACCTAAGATCGGATGATTTTACACCTGAGAACAACTATGACTTGGTTTATTGCAACGGTGTTTTCCATCACATACCGTTGGAAGAAAGGTGTCGGGCAGTGGGTACGATTTATGAATGCCTACGCCCTGGAGGAGTTTTTGCTTTTTGGGAGAATAATCCCTACAGCATTCCCGCAAGATATGTCATGAGTAAGATTCCTTTTGATCACGATGCCATTATGGTTTGGCCTTCACAAGCCAGGGAGCTGATGACGCGTATTGGGTTTGAAGTGGTTTCTACGGATTATCATTTTATTTTTCCATCACTACTCAGGTGGATGAGATGGTCCGAGAAGCTCTTTTGCAAGCTGCCTCTAGGTGCGCAGTATTTAGTGTTATCCATCAAACAGTAGTGTTCTGTAATTTATCCCGAAGATTTCATGTATTCTTGATTCGGTCGAGTGACCGGTATCCTATCGCCTCCGCCATATTTTCTTCTTGGATATTCGTACGGCCATCCAAGTCAGCTATGGTTCGGGCGAGCCGAATAATCTTGTCGTGAGCTCGGGCAGAAAGTCCCAGAGTATCAACACTGTGTCGAAGTATGTCTTTGCAATTTTTGTTCAATGGGCAATAGCGTCTAAGTTGCCGGGGAGACATTTGGGCGTTGTAGCACGCGGATGTCCGTTCAAATCTTTCTTTTTGAATGCTTCTAGCCTCATTGACGAAACATCGCATCCTTGCACTACCCAATCCCTCGCATTGGTTCGCTTCCAGTTCTTGGTAGGTGACGGAAGGAATTTCAATCTGTAGGTCAATTCGATCTAAGAGTGGACCAGAAATACGTCCCATGTAATTTTGAGTCTGAATTGAACTGCATCGACAGGACCTTTGCTCATCTCCTCGATATCCACACGGACAAGGATTTGCCGCGGCTACGAGCATAAAATCAGCAGGGAACGTCGTCGAACGCAGCGCTCGCGATATCGTAACACTGCGATCCTCTAATGGTTGCCGCATTACCTCGAGCGTTTTTCGGTTGAACTCGGGTAGCTCATCAAGGAAGAGTACCCCGTTGTGCGCCTTGCTTACCTCACCTGGTGACGGTGGATTACCACCTCCGACGAGGCCAGCATTGCTGATTGTGTGATGAGGGCTTCGAAAGGGTCGGGTTACGACCAGATGTTGGTTGGCAGGAAGCTGTCCGAGCACGCTGTATACGCGAGTTGTCTCGATGGATTCCTTTGGATGTAATTTGGGAAGAATGGTGGGTAAACGTTTAGCCAGCATTGTTTTTCCAGACCCCGGCGGGCCCAACATTATCAGGTTGTGCGCGCCCGCAGCAGCGATGGTCATCGCTCTTTTTGCCGACTCTTGACCTCTAACATCACAATAGTCAATCTCGTAGTTTCCGAATTGCTCGAAGATTGACTCGACGCGGCTGGCGACTGGTTCAAGGTTGATATCTCCCGAGTAGAAAGCGGCGGCCTGTGCGAGACTGTCAATTGGGATGACACTCAGTCCCTCGACAACGGAGGCTTCAAAAGCATTCGGTCGAGGTACTAAGAGACCTCGCTTTCCTGAAAATTTTTGAGCCTCGATTGCTATCGATAAAATACCTTTGACCGGTCGAGTCAGTCCTTCGAGACTGAGTTCACCAACCACCGCGTATTGATTGATTTTGTCTCGGCATATTTGGCCGCTTGCAGCAAGCAAACCGAGTGCAACGGGTAGATCAAAGGAAGAAGCCTGTTTAGGTAGATCCCCGGGCGCAAGATTGATCACTACACGCTCTTGTGGCTTGACAAACCCGCTATTTGAGAGCGCGCGCTCAACACGATGTGTGCTTTCCTAGACAGCGGTATCAGGCAGCCCGACGAGGATCGTTTTAGGCATCGACGATGAAGAGATATCGACTTCACAATCTACAGGTAACGCATCAATGCCTGATAGCGTGAAGGTTTTTAGTCTTGCAAGCATGCCCAAATATGATTTTGAAGTTCATCTTCGTAGGGACGTTGCTGGTCTTGAATCGTCAACGACCCCAGATTTAATTGATTAGAAAATAGTGTGCAGGCACGATATGTGCATGTTTCTTAAAATCAAGCGACAAGCCACACTCACACGAGAATTCTCAGGTCATATTTTTTGGGCGTATTGGTCAGATCATTGCGATCGATGAAGATTGGAGTTAGATCTGTGCATTAGAAGGTCCCGCAAATTACTGCACGGGATGAAGGCCCTGAAGTCAGCTAGGTCCGCCAGAGCCATGCTGATTTTAGAAGTTCTAGGCAAATACACATTGACCGAGACACTTTGCCATGGCTGATGCAATGCGCCCAGCAGTCCAGTTGTTGACATACGAGTGATCTGAGATTTTCTCCTCCGACAGTAACTGAAATAGAAGAAGGTTACGGCATTTCCTTGCAACCTCTGAATACCAAGACGCCGGGTCCTGAGCAGAACACGAGAAGTCAAGGGTGAGGTATTGCCACAGCTTGCTACACTATGTGGGTAAACCAAGAATCCATTGCGGGCAATTTCTGTGAAGCACTCCACTAAAAATTATTCGATTCCAGAAGCTGGGATCGCTTTTCAGAAGATACAGGAAAATCTCGGGAAGATTATTAGAGGTAAGCGTAAATCTCTTGAGCTTACCGTTTGCTGCCTCGCGGCCGCAGGACATGTACTTTTGGAGGATATCCCAGGGACTGGGAAGACGATGTTGGCGAAGTCTTTAGCCAAAACCATCGACGGAGAATGCAAACGTGTCCAATTCACACCAGACTTGCTTCCAGCGGATGTGTTGGGTGGTGCCGTTTACAATCCAGCTTCCGGCGTCTTTGATTTCAATCCTGGCCCTATTTTTACCAATGTGTTGATTGCAGATGAAATTAACCGAGCTTCTGCGAGAACCCAATCGGCTTTGCTCGAAGCCATGGGGGAGCAGCAGGTCTCACTGGATGGTACCACTTATCCGCTACAGAGCCCGTTTATCTGCATCGCGACTCAGAACCCATTTGATTTTCATGGAGCCTATCAATTACCCGAGGCGCAGATGGATCGATTTATGGCAAGTCTCAGACTCGGTTATGTAAGTGAGGAGGAGGAATTGGAATTATTGCAGGTCGGGGGTATGGAAAACGAGTTGCAACAGTTGAAGGCAGTGGTCACTAGTGAAGATCTGAGTCTCCTACAGAGAGTCGTTCCTACTGTTCGCATTGATCAGTCGATACTGAAGTACATGATGAATGTGATTCGCACTACTCGCAATACAGCATCCATTCGACTGGGTATTTCGACCCGTGGTTCACTGCATTGGGTGGCTATGGCAAAAGCTTATGCAATGCTCCACGGGAGGGATTTCGTCATTCCTGAAGATGTACGCGAGATTGCTATTCCGGTACTGTCACACAGATTGATTTTGAATTCTAAAGCAAGTAGCGGATCGGCTGAAAAAAACTCGGTGCTTGATGAAGTGATTAAGAATACAGCATTGCCTCGTTAAAAGAGGATTTAGATTTTACATGACTCGAAGAAGACGCTGGTCATTCTTAATGCCACCACTTGATCACCCACCGATCTTGTGGCTTGATGATCTCTATCGTGGCCTGCTGACCCAGCATGGGAGGATTATTTTCTGGGGGGGTACTATTTCTACTCTATCACTGATTGCGTCCGGTTCGTATCTCATCGCAGTTTCATTAGGTTTTACGATCGCCGTGATATTGCTCTCTTTTATTTTCGGATTTCTCTATCGGCCCCCAGTCAGCTTGCAGATCCGGCGTCAAGAAATACCAATTGTAGTGGAAGGCAACGAAGCTCATTATCGGGTGGAAATATCGAATCAGGGAAGCAGAGCGGTCAAACAAGTATGGATTGAAGAGCGGGGATTGGTTCCTGAATTGCGTTCAAATTCCAAGGGGGTGCTGGTTTCCCAAATACTTCCTGGGGAATGTTGCTCCATCATCCTGAGTTTGAAGTGTCTGAGACGAGGTATTTATTCGATTGACCAACTACAAGTAGCAACGGCTCTGCCATTGGGTTTTGTAAAAATCGGTCGTAGATATGACGTGAAGACTTTCGTTGTTGTCCATCCAGAGCCAGATGATTGCGAACTGGATTCGCTAAGGAAGATAAGCGATCCCGAGGCCGGCGTCATCAATCAAAATAGATCGACCCTAAGAACAAGCGAGCTGTTAGGGGTTCGTCCATGGAGGAATGGTGATCAGCTGAGAGATGTCCATTGGAGAGCGACTGCACGCTACGGAAAGCTGGTGTCAAAGGAACTTGCGCCGATAAGAACGGATTCCTATTGCTTGATTCTTGACTTGGAAGCAAAGACAGCGAGCGATGAACGTGGCATAGATGTGATGATTTCAAAGACGGTTGGCTTATTAAAATATGTACTGCCGCTTAACGCTACGGTATCTCTTTATTGGAGCTGTCAGAAAGGTTTCCTTTCTAGGCAGGCCTCTAACCAAGGTGAACTCTGCGAACTCATTGAGGATGTTGTGGGCCTTGAATCAATCAAACGGGTCAAATTT
>JAYYHM010000615.1:0-7507 GCA_036148415.1 Planctomycetota bacterium | reverse complement strand
AACGCTTACACCGAACCAGAGAGTCAGGTATACACGCAATGGCGTCGTTTATGAGGAGATGGATTACAACTCATGGCAAGAGGGTAAAAATGGCATCGCCGGCAGTCCAACCTATGCGATGATCACGTCGAGGAGCCATCACGTTGGTTTGGTGCAGTCAGCATTGGTTGATGGTTCAGTCCGATCAATCACCGATTCCATTGATCGGGAGGTATGGCATGCACTGGGTACACGCGCTGGACGTGAAGTGATAGCCGCCGGAGATCTTTAGGGTAGTTTTCTAGTGCTACTCAGTTAGATCGGCGTGATTCAATGCAGAATAGATGTTGTTTGCCACGCATAAACAGCTGTCCGTCACTGACCGCCGGAGACGCATAGCACCTTTCGCCGAGTTGATTTTCCGAGATGATTTTTAACTCCTCTCCCACCTCAATGATTTTGGTTACCCCATCATCATCGGTTAGAAAAGCAAGCGACTCGGTTCCAATTAACGAACTGCTGTAGTGACGCCCCATTCGGCTTTGCCAGTAACGTTTTCCCGTTTTGGTGTCAAAACAATTTGCTGTTCCGCGGTCGTCTGCCACAATCAGAAAGTTTTTGACAATAATGGGAGAGGGAACATAACAACGTACGTTTGTTTCATGCCAGCGCACATGAGTTTCAGATACGTCACCTATTCCTGTCGGGTCAACGGAGATAACGTGATGTGTGGGGTAGCCGCCGACGGCAAAAAAATGACTACCGTCGAAGACCATGGAAGCTACAAATTGTTCTGTTGGACCTTCAACGTTCCAAATCGGTTTCCCATTCTCTGGATTAAACGCAGCAAGGCAGAGACTACCGCAAAGGACTAACTGGTCAGTCCCGTTCACCTCGCGAATTAAAGGCGTGCAGTAGGAACGGGTCTGGTGCCTTCGAGATTGTTTCCATACCAATTCACCCGTTTTACGATTGAGCGCAATGAGATAGGAATCTCCATCATGATCGCCGTTTAAAATCACCAGGTCTTGATATATAACGGGGTTGCTACAGAACCCGTGTGCACTAACAAAGGGGCCGACTCTTTGGATCCAGCGTGGGTTTCCTGAAAAGTCGAATGCAGCAACCAGCATCTGTCCCGGGTAGATGAGTCGCTCACTGCTGACGTTAGGTGCCAAAACTTGTTTGTCACCCACTTCAAGAAAACTTACATAGATGAGTTCGCCATCGGTGGAGGGTGTGCTCGATGCAAAGCTGTTGAGTGCATGCTTGGATTCCAAACGCGAAAGCATCACACTCTGCTGCCATCGAATGTTACCCGTCTTCCGCTCAAGGCAGAGGAGTTGCCGGTCTCCAGAATCGGGAATGCAGGTGGTTATCAATACGTTCTCGCCCCAAACTACAGGGCTAGAGTGACCCTCTCCGGGTATAGCCGTTTTCCAAGCGATATTTTTGCCGCTTGGTCCGTTCCAATCCAACGGAATATGGGTTGCAGTGGACCCATCACCGCGTGGACCGCGCCAGCCGGGCCAGTTTTCCGCATATGCCCGTGATGAAAACAGAGTCCAGGAGATGATCAGGACACTTACATAACGAGCTAATCGGGGGGGGATTTGATCGGGCATACGTTCAGCTTTTGTTGTTCAATTCCAATCCAAGACGCTATGAGTCGGCTATCTGGGAGGCTCCTCGAACCCCGACTAGGGATTTTGAGTTAGCCGCACTGCCTGTTTCACACGTGTGACATGGATTATATGCCACACGCATCAGGTTATGTGATTGTCCTACCGTTTGCAGGTTCCCCTGTTCCGATTCTGACGAATAGTTCGGGTATTCCCGGTTCGTTGATGGAATCGTCCTCAAGCACTTGCCGTGTGCTGAATTGTTACAACCGAAAATCCGATCCCAAAAGTGAGAATGTGTCTTTGACGGAACTTACTCCTCTCACAATCGTTTCTTTCCGATGCGCCTACCTACAAGCTCTTTCCTTTTGGTTGCAGCCGTAACGCTGCTGCAGATGTCGACCGCTTTTGCTCAAAGTTCGGCATACTTTCGTAATCAGGTGCCGGTCGCCGGTCCAATCCCAGTACCAGGATCAGGAAAACAGATTGATTACGTTGGTGACCAGTTCGAGGACCCCGAGTGGAGTTTTGTCCACAATATGCCAAAAAGCTCTCGGGAGCAGAACGAACGAACCTACGGTCCCTTGGCATACTCCAAGAATCGCCGTTGGTCAGAGGGTCCGGAGCGTGGACAGCCTGATTCGTTGATGATCATTCCGACTCCACCGAATGGTCTACCCGGGAGTGCACAATCTCTGCAGATTACGACCATGCATTCAGGCGTACCCGGTGAGCAATCTTTTGATGTGCAACAAGACGATCTGATCTTGAACGTGTCGACACGCATCGGTTCATCGGTCCGAGCCAGTGAAATGCCAAGTTGTGTTGTGAGGCTCTACCTGCCGCATCCTGACATCTGGGAGAACCGTACGGGACCCCATTTCGGAATGCGACTCGGAGTGAGAACGACAGCACAGAAACCACGCCAAGGCCTATTTTCCATCGGAACTTCTCTGCAAAATGAACCCTATTGGCCCGGTATTTGGGTGCATTTTCGCAGCAAAACTTCACCAGGGATTGATCAAGATTCCGTACTTTTGAAGGTTCGTGCCAATGCACTGGGACATGATTTTCCAGTCAAAAAAATACCGGCGGAGCAGTTTGGATGGTGGACTTTTGGAATGTCCGTTAGCCCGGACGGTAGGATTCACTACTTCGCTCGACAAGGAGTGGATAATTTGACACCAGGTGATTTGATGGTCAGTCAAAAACCGTACGGCTATGAGGCAGAAAGAGTGACATCCTTCTTTTTCAATATCTGTAATCGAAACGACGGCCGAACTTGGTCCACCCCGTTTGCTATTGATGATCCACAATTCTTTGTCGTGGATTCAGCACGCATCGATCAGATTGTTGAACGAAAAGTTCAATATCAAATGAGGAAAGCACAGGCTAAGACTGCGACCACCCGTTAGCCGAAGCTATGGAATATTATCGCACCGAACGACGCTCTCAGATCATTTTGGGGACGCGGTTTACTGTTGATGGTGACCGGAGTTGGGTTTTCAGCGTCTAATCACCAATTCGCGGTGACCGAGTTTATGGTTGTCTCTTTGCCACTTTTCATTTGTTCCTAAGTAAGGATGGGGCGAACCACCTTACCGTGAACATCCGTTAATCGAAAATCCCTTCCTTGGAAGCGATACGTGAGGCGTTCATGATCCATCCCCAAGAGATGTAATAGGGTGGCGTTTAGGTCATGCACGTGCACGGGATCTTTTGCGACATTGAAACCTAGTTCATCCGTTTCACCATGTGTGTACCCTCCTCGAACTCCACCACCTGCCAGCCAGACGCTGAAAGCTCGGTTGTGATGATCTCTACCATCATTTCCACCTTGTACCATGGGGGTTCGTCCAAATTCTCCGCCCCAGATCACAATGGTGTCTTCAAGGAGACCGCGTTGCTTAAGGTCCGATACCAACGCCGCGCTAGCTTGATCCGTTGCTTCTGTGTTTGTCTTAATTGCAGCTTTTAGATTCCCATGTTGATCCCACGCTTCGTGGAACAATTGTACGAAGCGCACGTCACGCTCTATGAGCCGACGCGCTAGTAGGCAGTTTCTGGCATAGCTTGCTTCATTTGGATCTTGAATACCATAGAGTTCCAAAGTCTCTTTAGACTCTTGGGATAGATCCATGAGTTCAGGAGCGCTGGTTTGAAGCTGATAGGCGAGTTCATAGCTCTGCATGCGTGACGAGATCTCAGGGTCACCAAAAAACTGTGAAGAGGAACGGTTCAATTCCTGTAGTGCATCCAAGCTGTCCCGCTGCGAAATAGAGTCGATTCCGGGAGGATTTTATAGATAAATCACCGGATCACCAACGCTACGAAAATGTGTGCCTCCGTAGAGGGTTGGAAGGAACCCGCAACCGTAGTTACTCGCTCCGCCACTCGTCCCCTTGGCTGAGGTCAGCACGACAAAGCCTGGAAGATTCTCCGATTCGCTCCCTAAGCCATAAAGCGTCCATGACCCGAAGCTCGGTCTCCCAAATTGTTCAGAACCAGTGTTCATCATGATTTGACCCGGCGCATGATTGACGGCATCAGTGTGCATGGAACGAATCAGACAAATCTCGTCGGCGATCTTTGAAGTGTGGGGAAGCAACTCGCTGAGGACCATCCCACAATCGCCTCGAGGTTTGAAATTATATTTTGGACCCAAGAGAGCGGATTTAGGATCGATAAATGCTGCGCGGTATCCATCAAGCAGTTCCCTGGGTGGGAGTTGTCCGTCTCGTTTGGCTAATTCAGGCTTATGGTCAAACAACTCAAGCTGGCTTGGAGCACCCGCGTGGAAAAGATAGATGACGCGTTTCGCCGAAGGTGGAAAGTGAGGCTCTTTGGGTGCCAGGGGTTTCGAGCGATTTTCAGGATTTACTTTTTCTCCATAGGCGGATCTGGCATGGAGTAGTGTACCCGCTGCCATCCCCGCAATGCCGAGACCACACTGCTCAAAGAAGCAACGACGTTTTGTTTCTGCTAACAGGTTAGAAGTGACAGATGTTTTCATCTTAGGTGGTTCAATTCTTAGAGATGGTTTCATCAAGGTTGAGGAGAACTCGAGCAACGACGGTCCACGCGGCAGCGTCCTGTGGTGTGATTTCGGCTGGTAAGTCAGGTAATTGATCTGAATCTCCGGTGGTGATCATTCGAGCATTCAGCCAGCCATCAGCAATTCGTTTTCGTTGCTTTTTCAATAGAAGCATGACGCTTTGTTCTTCTTCTTGATTGGGAAGCCTAGATACACATAGTCTGTACGCGTAACGAGTTCTTTCTAAATCACTGCTGTCAGATTCAGTAAGGATTCGGATTGCCAAGGCTCGTGAAGCTTCCACAAAGATGGTTTCATTAAGTGTCGTGAGTGCAGCCATTGCTGTATTGGAACGAACTCGGCGTACACAAGCCGTATCCGCGTTGGGAGCGTCGAGACTTGACATGGAGGGGTCAGGCATCGATCGCTTTCGAAAGCTGTAGACCGCTCTTCGATACCTCTGGGAATCCGTTGCTGGCTTCCAGTAGCTTGGATAGACGTAGTTGTAGTCGAGGACATTCTGGGGTACCGGAGGGATAATCGGCGGCCCGCCCATCTCATGATGGATTAAACCCGATACGCTTAAAGCGATGTCTCGGATGACTTCGGCATCCGCCCGAAATCGCGGTCCCCGGGTGAAGAAGGCAGTCGATCGGTCTGCTTTATAAGTTTCAGGCTTGATCTTCGATGTCTGCTGGTAGGTGGAACTGGTCAGGATCGTGCGTAGCAGATGTTTCCGGCTCCAGCCATGTTCCATCAAATCGACTGCGAGCCAATCAAGAAGCTCTTGTTGAAGAGGGGGTTTGGTTCGTCTTCCAAGATCCTCACTGGTTTCAACTATTCCAACTCCAAAAATCTGCTGCCAGATACGATTTACAACCACGCGAGCTGTTAAGGGAGATCGTTGATCAGTGAGCCACTTTGCAAATCGTAATCGATCAGGTTCATCAGCAGTGGATGCAATGGGGTGCAGAAACGAAGGGACGTGAGGAGCCACTTCCTCTTGAGGTTGATCCCAATTGCCTCGGTCGAGTCGATGCGTGGAACGCTGTTTTGAACCGTCACGCTCCCTCAGGTGCATGACGGAAGTTCTCGCTTTGGGATAGCCCCGCAGTAATTCATCTATTTCTTTGTTGGCTTGGTTCAATTGTGGATTCTGGAGACGCCAAGCCGTAAAGATTGCCGAATTCTGCAGCTGATTTCTTTCCGCTTGATCATGCTGCATTGCCAGAGTGGCATCATGTGCAACCTCGGGAGCTGACGGAGATTCCGAAGAGGTGATACTGATTCGACAGCACCCAATCATGTCACTCATTCGCATGACCACTTTGATTTCACTGGTTTCTGCCAGTTGAAGCGGTTCGGTGAACTGCACGACTGCGGCTGAAGCTGCATTGCGGCGACCTATCCCTCGGTCAGCTTTCCACTGGGTTTCGTCATTTCCATCAATGAGGTATTCAACTGGCCCCGTTGCCTTTTTGCCATCGTCTTTTTTCTGATCGGGTTCGGAGAAATCTGCCGTCGCATTGGCGAGTGATTGTTTGATCCAATCCCCTTCACTGTTGGGGCGTACAAAGACCTCTAGTTCTCTCACGGCCCAGCCTCCAACTGAATTCCTTCCCGGCCCTTGGAATGGAAGGTCATGATGGGTGAGAACTTCAAGTTGAAGGCCCGTGATCGGATCGAGGAAAGTCGGTTTGGCAATTAGGTAGACATCTGCGCTCGTATGACCGAGCATCAGGATGGAGTCGTCGTCGGATTCATGCACAGGGTGATTCAGGCCACTTACGCTATTCATGTCATGAAATCGTAGTGGCTGCCATCGAGGCATGGAATCACGCGTTGTTTGAATGAAAGATGCCACGCCAGCCTCCCAACCCGGGCTCTGTTCTCGGATTCCATTTTCGATTTCTTGGACCTTGCTCTCAATTTTTTCGATCGCAATCCTTTGCTCATCAGAAAACACCCAGCTTTTCGACTCATAACTATTGTTGAGAAAAGCAAATAGTCCGTAGTACTCGGACATGCTAATGGGATCATACTTGTGACTGTGGCACTGTGCGCACTGTATTGTCATTCCAAGCACTGCTTTTCCAATGCAGTCGATGCGGTCAAACATCTCCACCATTCGGAATTGCTCTGGAATGATTGCTCCTTCTTCGTTCAGCATGCTGTTGCGTAGAAAACCTGTCGCAACGAGTTGTTCCTGTGTGCTATTCGGTAAAAGGTCACCTGCAATCTGTTCGATGACGAATTGGTCAAAGGGCATATCTTCATTGATCGCGCCGATAACCCAGTCTCGCCATATCCATTGGTCGCGTCGTAAGTCTTTCTCATAGCCGTTGGTATCTGAATACCTTGAGACATCCATCCAATGCCTCGCCCACTTTTCACCGAATCGTGGGCTCTGCAGAAGCTCGTTGATGACATTCGTAGCACCCTTAGCGCGAAACGCTGCTACTTGGGTTGGACTTGGCGGAAGTCCAATGAGGTCCAAATAGATTCGTCTGCAGAGAGTTTCGTCAGTCGCTGCTGGGGAGCCAGTCAGACCAAATTCTTGTCTTTTTTGGTTGACAAAACGATCAATTGGGTGACCAGATTGCTTAGGGTCCAACTGTTTTTTTATCGGAGGCACAAACGCCCAATGTTCTTGGTACGGAGCTCCGCCTTCTATCCAGTCGCTAAGTAATTCGATCTCATCTTCGGATAAGGCATCATGCTCGGGGCTTGGTGGCATCCTCTCTGATTCATCATCTGTGACTAGTCGACGTATAAGTTCGCTTTTCTGAATTGATTTTGGGACTACGGCGGGAGTTCCCGAGTCCCCACCTGCCAAGGCTGACTCCCGTTGATCGAGCCGCAATCCGCCTTC
>JAYYHM010000614.1:0-2618 GCA_036148415.1 Planctomycetota bacterium | reverse complement strand
GCCGTGACATTTTCAATTGAAACAAGCTGGTTGAGTTCGAGGTCAGGCGCCTTCAGTTCTTCTTCGAGGGTGCTTGCGAGAAATCCGTCATCTATCAGATTACGCTCCGGGGTACTCAGCTTGTGAAGCGTATCACTGGCTACATGATGATTAGTCAGAACTAGTCCGTTACTCGAAATGAAAGAGCCTGAACCGCCACTATTGAAACGAACCGAACTGAGCCGAAGGTGGTCAGCCCACGCCTGATCAGGCCTAAATCCGTGTCTCTCTTCCAGCAACTCGAGAGGGAGATCATTGAAGAGATACATCCCTTCATCACCACGCGTAAGAGCGGGAAATTTCCATAGGGACAGGTTCAACATGATCAAGCAAACCAAGAAACGTTTCATTGAATTCTAATTGGATAATGCAGGGGCTAATTGGCAGGAATCGAATTCCCGAAAGGCCTCGAGTTTACAAAAGTTCAACGATCATGGGTGCCAGTAATGTCATCAATTACTCGAAAAAAGAGACTCCTCAAGCTCGACAACTACGATTAGGAAACGAAAAGGCTCGGTCAACATCAAGCGTTGATGGTTAAATAGCGGGACGGAGAGAACGGTTTCGGACCTAGCTAAAGACCTTCGGCTCCACGGAATACTCGTCTGTTTTCCCCCAATTGCTCTGTGGTGCACTAACCAGAATTACACGCGAGCGGTAAAACATCTGGGTAATATTTATGATTCCATCACTCTCGTGGTACTCATTATGACCTCGAAGCAAGCCTGGAACCGCGAGAATCTGCTCTCAGAGAAAATTTTCGTGGTAGCGATTTTCGGCTTTGCGATCATCGTTGTTACTTCCATTCTATTTCTATTCTTGGATTTCTCCCCCAGGACATTGGTGGCGGTCAATCTCACGGCCGCTGCGATCACCGGCTACCAGACCTACCGAGCCTCGTTGATTCAGAGTCTTAGACTTGCAGAGCTTCAAAAAAATCAGCTTGCTGAACTCCAAGAGTGGCAAGCGCGTTGGCAACAACTCCTGCAGGAAACACAAGACGCTACATCTGCCCTAGTTCGCATGAGAGACGGAGTCATCATGCTTGGGAGAGGAGACCAGGTGCTACTGATCAATCCGGCAGCCAAAGATCTTCTGGGTGTCTCGGAATCGGTTGATATGGTCGGAAAGGTATTCTCAGAAATAGTACGTTACCCGGATCTGACAGGAGCAATACGCGTCGCTTCATCTGGTGAAGGTACGCAAAAGCTTAAACTTGAAATTACCAACGGGGACACACTCCGTCCACTTAAGATTCGCATCGATCACTTTGGCTCCTTGTCGGAGAACCATCTCCTGATCACCATTCGCGATGAAACAGAATCGCATCGAGTGGATTCGATGCGTCGTGAATTTGTTGCGAATATCTCACACGAACTCAAAACACCTCTCGCTGCAATCAAGGGCTACGCCGAGACAGTGGAGTTGGCGATTAAAGACGATCCTGACGCCGCATCGCATTTCATGGCACAGATACTCGATCAATGCCAGAGACTGGAGCGCCTTATTGCAGACATGATGCAATTGGCGAGAGCACAGGCAGGGGCCAGCTTCCTTGACTTGATTGAGATCTCATTGATTGACCCCATTGAGGAATCGATCAAATCTCTGCGGCACCTAGCTCAATCCAAGAACATTGAATTGCAATTTTGTAAATCTAACTCGAACCCCATGGTGCGTGCCGACCCCGAAGCTCTTACGACCATCACCAATAATCTGATCAGTAATGCTATTCGCTATACACCCTCTGGTGGCTCCATCAAGGTTTACTGCCGAGATGCTGTAAAATACTGGTCGATGGTCGTAGAAGACGACGGTATTGGCATCACGCCGGATGATCAAAAGCGGATTTTTGAACGGTTCTATCGGGTGGGAAAGCGATCCAGCACGAGTGACGGAGGTACAGGGATAGGACTCTCGATCGTGAAAAATCTAGTGATCACACTCAACGGGGAAATTCGAGTCACCAGTGCGCCTGGAGCAGGTGCGAGTTTCGAGGTACTGCTACCTAAGCCAGATTAGGGGTACCCCGCCGGGAAGTGGTCCAAGTGTCGAATTTTTGTAGAAATCTCGGTGAATCGATCCTGTTATTGGGAATTCTCAGCACTCGAGACAAAGAGATTCGATAGGAGGGCAAGAGGAAACTTCACCATTTATTAACCGTTATCCAGTTAGATAGATCCATTGAATAAGGGTCTAATCCGTTTTTAGCGAAGTGCAGGAAATGCACACCCACTCCTTAACGATTCTCGGTTGCAACTCGGGTAAAAAATGAACGCCTGATTATTAAGCCCATTGAAGTGACTTATGACGAAAACTAAAGTTCTAATAGTCGAAGATTACAAACCGTTGGCAGAAACACTTGAGTATCAGCTCAATCGAGCAGGGTACGAAGTGCTGAGGGCTGAAGATGGGCGGGAAGCTATGCAGCAAGCTAAGTTGAACCTGCCCGACGTCGTCCTTTTGGATGTTGACTTACCCATTCTCAGCGGCATCGAAGTTTGTAAGCAGTTGAGGATGGACTCGAGCACAAAGGATACTCTGATCCTCATGATCTCCGCACTTGGCGAGGAAACGGA
>JAYYHM010000613.1:0-18546 GCA_036148415.1 Planctomycetota bacterium | reverse complement strand
ACTTCGTCTTTCTGCATTGGAAATACCCGGAGATGAAGTCATCGATGTTCATTCGATCGAATTAATTCGAGCTAATGATTGACTGAAAGATGGATGGGGCGGGATTTCCGCCAAGGCAAGCTCTTATACCCTACAAACCGAATCCGCCAGTAGTTGTCCAAAAGACGGCTAACATGAATACCCAGATGACATCCAAAAAGTGCCAGTATTGGGCGGCGAAGTCCACAGGCCAGTGCCTTTCATGATCGTACCGTCCCTTCATCGAGTGGAAGGAGACAATGGCTAGTGCGATCACTCCACCCGCTACGTGGAGAGCATGCAGAAATGCAAGAACGATCAGCATTCCTGCAACGCCCTTACTGGTTCCCTCGGCAAGAGCGGGGCCATCCAGCATGTCGTACATGGCTTGGCATTGAATCCATATAAAGCCTACAGCCGTGACACTGCTCGAAAAAAGTAGAATGCTGGTTGCTCGGTACCGATCGCGGCGAACCATTCGTGATGCCGCGTGAACAAGACCGCTAATCGCAATCAGGCAAATGGTGCTTACGAGAAAGCTACTCGGTAGAGGTGTGTCGGATTGTGTATCTTCGCGACGAGAATACGCATAAATCCCGTAGAGTAAAATGCTGGATAGAAAAAAGATGAAAAGCGAAATCAGGAATAGATAACCACCCAAGTGTTGTCTCAAATCACTTGGCAGCAATTTCCTGGGTTGTTTGTGAATTAGATTCATTTTCAATTCAAAGCAGTGGCATTTACCACGAATTAACCACACCCTGTTAACAAAAACCTAACCAGGCCTCAGTGAGTGTTTATATTTACCCTATCATTATCTGAGATTGGCAATGCTTTAGTCTGTATCGCTAAGGGTGAGTCGATGGCGATTAATGACGCTATGCTTGGGAGAACGATCATAGTGTATCCGGAGAGTGTCTAAATGGTTCGGGCAATCGTTATCCAGCACACCGCGGCAGATACCGCAGCAGCATTCTTACCCCTGTTGGATGAGTTGGGAGTATCGGTTCAGTGTATTCGGCTCGATCGTGGTGAAGCTCTTCCCAGGGTGGTAGCTTGTGATCTGTTGCTTACCTTCGGAGCACCGATTTCACTGCTTGAGCAAAACGTACCGGGATGGGTTGAGCAAGAAAAAGAATTAATACAGCTTGCAGTTGATCAACAAAAGATGGTCATCGGGGTCTGTTTTGGAGCTCAATTACTTGCGATCGCGCTTGGTGCGAGGGTTAAACGTAATGATGCAACCGAGGTGGGTTGGCATCCAATTCGGAGGGTTGAATCAAAACAGGGAGCGAGTACCTTCAATAGCCTTCCTGATTCCTTCAATGCGTTTCATTGGCATCAAAATACTTTTGAGATCCCAACCCACGCCGTTCACCTGTATGGCAGCCGCATGTGCCAGAATCAGGCTTTTCAATATGGCGATCGGATCCTCGGCTTTCAATTCCATTTTGAAGCCAATCAAAAGACCATTCGGAACTTCCTTCTGGCATCAAAATTATGGCGGAGTGAATCGGATTCAGTGCAAAGCAAGGAAGAAATCTTACGTCTCACTGAATTGTATCTGTTGAAACAGCAAGCGACTCTAAAGGCATTTGTTAACGAAGCTGTTGACCGTTTGAACTGTTGATTTTGTGAATGTAATTTCCAGTTGAGTGCTCCGCGAACAAGGTCGGGTTGCCTCCGGTCCGGATGGTGATAGACATTGGATTTTGTTTTGGATAGAGAGCTTAAATCCTTGGATCATGATGACCCAAGAGAAGCTTTGGTGTCTGAGGATTAGCTTTTTAAGAGTTAATTTGCCAAGTGGGTGCGGAAGTGCGAGATCATATGCTTGGCTGTGGAAGGGTTGATGAAGGTGAGGAAATGCCCGTGCTTGGGGAGTATGATTAGTTGACTGCTTACTTCCTCGCGCTTTTGAGCTTCGTGGAACACCTGACTGCTTAATAGAGGAACAATGATATCAGTCTCACCATGAATGATCGCGGTCGGTGGATCTCCCGTTGAGACATGGGCAACAGGGGATGCCGCACGATAGACTTCAGGCCTTCTGCGTCGTGTATCGCCAAGGAAAAAAGTCATTGAAGTATTATCCGGCGGCAGTGATTGGAAGTCACAGGGTGGTCCTCCGATGCATAACGCTTTGATTGCGGGAAGGTTTTTCCAGCGGGGATCACTCAAACTCCATTGGCTTGCTGTGGCTTGCTCGGTGATGGGTTGATTCGCAAGCGATCCAACTAAAGCGGTGAGGTGGCCACCTGCTGAGTAGCCAAACATGCCAAGCCGGTTCAAATCGAGATTAAACCTTTTTTGTGATTCTCGAACCCATAGCATTGCCTGCCGCACATCATCTACCTGTGTTGGGAATTGATGTTTCGGGGCGTGACGATAGTTAATAGATATGGCGACAAAGCCGTGTTCGGCTAGCTGATAACCATATCCTCGCAAATTCCACTTATCACCACCTATCCATCCACCCCCATGCACAAGGATCACGGTCGGTAGTTGATGATCGTTCGGCAGAGGATCAGGCAGGAAAACATCACACTTACCCGCCCGTGGCAAATTTTCTTGATAGATGACATCTTTCATCATCCGGACTTTGTGGAGGGGCTGCTCGGGATCCGATAAAGACACCCCCATAGATGTTGGCTTTATTTCCGATTCTTTCTCAGCTCTTTGCCCATAACTTGGTTGAAGGAGAAGATCTGCTAACAGGCAAAGAACGAAGACTTGCAATTTGTTTGAGGATCGCGAATTCATGCCCCAATAAGAAGCTCCGGTCAGAGCGTGCAAAGTCATCTTGGTACCTCTCAGGACTGGGATTCTTGTCGCTGTCTGGGGCTGACTCTAAAGAAAAACGATTGTAGTAGTCGTTTCTTTTGAGCCAATTTTACGTGGGAGCTGGGACGTATTTGGTCATGGAGTATAATAGTACGCTGACGAATTTTTCTTAACCTCTGCTCGACTACGAAATGACTATCCAACTCAACACAATTTCTGAAGCTGTGGAAGCGATCCGACAAGGTGAGATTGTCATCGTTGTTGACGCTGAGGACCGGGAGAATGAGGGCGACTATATCTGTGCAGCTGAGAAGGCGACTCCGGATGTGGTCAATTCTATGCTGGCCGGCCGTGGTCAATTGTGTGTTTCAATCCTGCCGGAGGCAGCTAAACGGTTGGACTTGGTTCCGGTCGTCGCTGAAAATGATGCACCATTAAAAACGGCTTTCCTTACGCCGATTGATATTCGCACTGCGAAAACAGGGATCACTGCCAAGGAAAGAAGTAAGACCATTCAACGTTTGGCGGTCCCGGATTGCTTAGGAGAGGATTTCGTCCGACCTGGGCACGTGTTTCCTCTCCTCGCAAAGCAGGGTGGAGTCCTGAGGCGAGCGGGCCATACTGAGGCAGCAGTGGATCTTGTGCGCATGGCTGGGTTAAAGCCAGCTGCTGCTTTATGTGAAATCTTGAACGAGTCGGGTGAGAGGGCGAGTCGTCAGCAACTAGCCAGTCTGGCCGAAGAAAAAAATCTCAAGATGGTGAGCGTTGAGCAGTTGATTGCACACCGAAGAGTCAATGAGAAGTTGATCTCTCGTTCAGCTGAGGCGGATCTGCCCACAAAATATGGTCAGTTCCAGATCGTAATTTACGGCGTACAGTATGAGACGCTGGAACCCATTGCTTTGGTTCAAGGCGACCTCACTGCGCCAGGGCCAGCACCACTTGTAAGAATGCACAGCAGTTGTTTCACAGGCGATTTGATCACGTCTTTGCGATGTGACTGTGGTGATCAACTGAACATGGCTCTGAAGATGATTGGGGACGAGGGACGCGGCGCGGTAGTCTACCTACCACAAGAAGGTAGAGGAATCGGTCTTGCCCAAAAAATTCGTGCCTACGCGTTACAGGATGACGGTCTAGATACGGTGGAAGCGAATCACGCCTTAGGATTTAAGGCCGATATGCGAGATTATGGAATTGGTTTGCAGATTCTTAAGGACTTGGGACTGAGCGACGTTCGCTTGCTCACGAACAATCCGAAGAAGACGGAAGCATTTAACCTTCGCGGTTTTGATTTAAACGTGGTCGATCAAGTGCCGATTGTCCCTCCAGCGAACAAATACAACTCAAAGTATTTAGAAACGAAGAGGCAGAAAATGGGTCATAAACTTCCTGAGAGATCAAATTAGGTGCTCAGATCAGCAGGTGGTGGGAGACTCACCGGATGCCGTGCCGTGTGACTCAAATCAAGCTGCTTGGATGCAGGCTTACATCATCAAATCATCCTATCGATTAGTGAGCCAATAAGGTCCGATGATGCCTCCTTGTTTGCTGAGGAGAACCGCCTTCTGAAAAGCACATCTTTCATGCTCTGAAGGTCGTTTTCGCCTCTCAGTCGCAGAAAATCTTCTGTTTTTCGGTTAAGCTATCGCTGACGCGTTAGTACCCCTGAGCGGCTGAGCCATGATCGCCGTGATGCCATTGGCGGACAATATGACACAGGAAATATCCAGCAAAATCTCGGGCACCTCCAAGTGGCCGGTAAGAGTTGCAGTGATCGGTGTCGGATTACTCGGTGGCAGCGTTGCCAAGGCAATCCGGAGAAGATTACCGGAGGTTCAGTTAGTGGCTTGGGCGCGTACCCGTCAGAAGAAAGAGCAGCTCTCCAAGGAGGGCACTTTTGATGACGTTTTTGACAATATTCAAAAAGTGGCAGCCGACTGCGATGTAGCTGTTGTCGCTAGCCCTGTCACTCATATCGCTAAACTGGTTTCCGAGATTGGTCATCATAGCCCCCCGGATTGCCTAGTTACCGATGTGGGAAGTACCAAGCTAAGTATTGTGCAGTCGATTGAGAAAGATTCAGGGGTCAGGTCGCGTTTCGTCGCGGCGCATCCGATCGCTGGCTCCGAGAAGACAGGAATCGAACACGCTCAGTCTGATTTATTCGACCAAAAACGGATCATTCTTACTCCCGGCAGCTATGTAGACCCAAATTGGCTGGAAAAAGCACGAGCATTCTGGAGTCTTACCGGTGGGATCGTGCAAGAAATGAGTCCGAAAGCGCACGATACCCACTTGGCAGCTATCAGCCACGTGCCACACTTGGTGTCATCGCTGGTTGCAAAGATTGCGCCTGCAGAGGCCCGGACGCTAGCCGGTAGTGGTTGGAGAGATATTACACGGGTCGCTGCGGGTGACCCTGCGATGTGGACAGCGATCTGTCAGGAAAACCGAGAAGCGATTTCCGCGGAGCTAAACCGTGTCCGGCAGGAATTGGAACAGCTTCAACGGATTTTAATTACAGGTGATGATGCTGAGCTGCAAGCTTGGCTGACCGAAGCACAGAACATCAAAAAACGTCAAACCACGAGTTGAAGGTTGAGTCGCCATGCCACTCTGGCAAATCGATATTTATCCAGCTGAGAATCAAGTTGACCGAGAAGCCATTCGCACGAGCGAGGAAATCTCGGAATTGGGTCTAGGAACGGAAGTTCCCGTTTCTTTCGCACGGAGTTTCCTTGTTCAGGGTGACTTCATGCGAGAAGAGGCTCTCAAGCTTGCAAAGATTCTGCTCTGTGATGCAGTCACGGAGCAATCGGTGGTGGCGATTGCCGGTCAGGAGGTACTCAATCAACCTCCGCGCGATGAGTGCTCCACCTTGGTCAATGTACTTCCAAAACCAGGAGTGATGGATCCTGTTGCAGCGAGTACGGCAGGGGCGGCTCGCGATGCTGGCTTTGAAGTGGACGCAGTCCGCACCATGCGGAAGTATTGGCTAGGTGAACTACCCCAAACGGATCTCGATGCTATTTGTCGCAGAGCCTTGTCCAACGACGCGATTGAGCAGGTTGTCGCCGGACCGCTCGAAATGGATCAGCTTGATGTGGGTTCGGTAACCGAATTTGAACTCGTGACCGTTCCAATTCGTGAACTTGATGATGAGGGACTTACGGCTTTGTCGCGAGATGGCCAACTGTATTTAACACTTGTGGAAATGCAGACCATTCGTGATCAGTTCATTGCTCTGGATCGGGATCCAACGGATATTGAGCTAGAGTCCCTAGCTCAGACTTGGTCGGAGCACTGCAGTCACAAAACCCTCGCTGGACGTATTCATTATCGAGGCCCAGCAGTAGATGGATCAGAAGAGGTCGATGAGCGTCATTACGACAATATGCTGAAAGAGACCATCTTCGAGGCAACACAAACCATCCGCAGAGCGCTCGGAGAAAAAGATTGGTGCGTCAGTGTTTTCAAAGATAATGCAGGTGTGGTGACTTTTGACGAAGATTTTCATGCTTGCTTCAAAGTGGAGACACACAATCATCCTTCGGCCTTGGAACCTTATGGTGGAGCGAATACCGGGATCGGAGGTGTGATCCGGGATCCGATGGGTACTGGGATGGGGGCAAAGCCAATTTGCAACACCGACATCTTTTGTTTCGCGCCACCCGATACTCCAGCTGAATCATTACCGCCAGGGGTTCTTCATCCACGTCGTGTCATCAAGGGCGTGGTGTCCGGAGTCCGTGATTATGGCAATCGTATGGGGATACCCACCGTGAACGGTGCGGTCTATTTTGACCCACGTTATCTGGGTAATCCTCTTGTCTACTGTGGAAACGCCGGTTTGATTCCCGTCGGCATGGAGGAAAAGGAGGTCAAGCCGAATGATTTGATTGTCGCCGTTGGTGGACGAACGGGACGCGATGGTATCCACGGAGCGACCTTCAGCTCTGCTGAATTAACCAGTGAGTCGGAAAGTCTCTCCGGTGGTGCCGTGCAGATTGGCAACGCGATCACCGAAAAAATGGTGCTTGATGTGCTGATCCAAGCCCGCGATCGCGGACTCTACAACGCGGTAACCGACTGTGGTGCGGGTGGTTTCTCAAGTGCGGTCGGCGAAATGGGCGAGGAGCTTGGAGCGGAAGTCTGGCTGGAGAAGGCTCCCCTGAAGTATGAGGGTCTCACCTACACCGAGATCTGGATCTCAGAGGCACAAGAGCGAATGGTGCTCGCTGTTCCAAGAGAGAAATGGGATGAACTGCGAAGTCTCTGTGAAAGCGAGGGAGTCGAGGCAGCAATCTTGGGTCAGTTCGCACCCACTGGCCGACTTCAGCTGACTTACCATGGAAAGGTTGTAGGGGATCTATCCATGGAATTTCTGCACGATGGCCGTCCACCTGTGATTCGCGATGCAGTTTTTGAGCCCGTGGAAGAATCGGAAATCGAGCTCCCGAATCTGAACCAGCAAGATTGCAATGATGCGCTATTGGGAATTCTTGGTAGCTGGAATGTTGCAAGTAAGCATTGGATTATTCGGCAGTATGACCACGAGGTTCAGGGCGGTAGTGCAGTGAAGCCACTTGTGGGTGCTGAGAATGATGGGCCCGGTGATGCTGCTGTGGTTCGCCCCCGTGTTGATCAGCGACGCGGACTGGTGCTTTCCTGCGGAATGAATCCGCACTACGGCGATTTTGATACTTATCACATGGCAACTTCCGCGATTGATGAGGCGGTCAGAAATGCAGTCGCGGTCGGAGCGGATCCTCAGAGAATTGCAGTTCTGGATAACTTCTGTTGGGGCTACACCGACCGAGCAGAGACACTGGGTTCACTGGTTCGGGCCGCGATTGCCTGTCAAGATTTAGCGGTCGCCCTTGGGACACCGTTTATTAGCGGAAAAGATAGTCTCAATAATGAGTTCAGCTTCGATGACGCATCGGGTGATCGGCAAACCATTTCGATTCCACCGAGCCTGTTAATCAGCGCAATGGGACAGATCGAGGATATCTCCTCCGCAGTCACCATGGATGCCAAGGCTCCCGGTAACGTACTTTTCCAAGTGGGTGAAACGAAAAACGAACTCGGAGGTTCGCATCTCTCTCTCCAACTTGGGCTTTGCGGTGGGCACGTTCCTCGTGTTGATCCACAAAGAGCCAGGATCACTTTCCAGAAAATTCACGAAGTCATCAAGGCAGGGCTGGTTCGCTCATGTCATGACTTGAGTGAAGGTGGTTTAGCTGCCGCTGCTGCTGAGATGGCGATTGCTGGTCGACTGGGATTGGAAATCGACTTGGAGGGTATCGATTCATCTGGGCTTTCCGACCTCATTCTACTGTTCAGCGAATCGAACACTCGATTCCTTGTGGAAACCACAGCTGAGAACGCTGAGGAATTTGAGAAAGTGATGGTTGATGCGGGAGTACCGGTTGCAATTATTGGTAAAGTAACGGATTCCTCATCAATCAGTGTCCGATATGGCGACAAGCAGTGTGTGCTCTTGGATTTGAAGCAAGCCGTTGAAGCTTGGCAAAAACCTTTGGATTGGTAAGTCATTGAGAACCTGAGTATATCTACCCACATGTTGAGAAAAACCTTCGGAACTCAGAACCATGATTTCAGCGACTGAGAATACCGCTTGGACTTTGATCGTTTCCAAGGGCCAATCGAGAAATCCTAAGAAACGCGAGCTCGAGCAAGCCATCACTGATCTTTGCCAGAAGGTGGAAGGTCTGCAGGTCCTCGTCGTCCCGCATCTTTATGATCTCCCCAAGGGCAGTGAGTCTTACAAGAAGCTATCTGAATTGGAAGGGAACTTGATCGTCGTCTCTTGGATCTACTCCAGAGCAGCCCACTGGGTTCTCGATCGAAATGGTATTCAAGGTCAGGTCGGTGAAGTTCTGCTCGCTGATGATGAAGATTCAGAATCAGACGATGCAGCACCCAGCTCCGAGGGAGCGTCTGAAGAGGGTGAATCGGTTCAGCGTGTCACGGATATGCATCCAAGATCCTCACGCTCGATTCATTGTATTGATCTAAAGATCACCGAACAGCCCGATGAGATTCACCGCGAGATTGAACGGATTGTTCAATCTCAGAGTGATCCCGATACAAATCATTCACTGCCTCTCGTCGGTGGTGAGTTGGTTCAAGTGGAAGAACAAACGAATCGTAGATGGTACCCCGTGATTGACTTTGATCGGTGCACCAACTGCATGGAGTGCGTTGATTTTTGCTTGTTTGGTGTCTACGGCGTTGATGGTGTGGAAAGCATTCTTGTTGAACAGCCGGATAACTGCAGGAAAGGGTGCCCCGCTTGCAGTCGTGTTTGTCCGGAAAATGCGATCATCTTTCCACAGCACAAGGCACCAGCCAATGCGGGTGCAACCACACAGGGTGACGAAGGGTTTAAGATTGATCTCTCGCAGCTATTTGGAGCACCAGCCAAGGGGGAGGATCCAATCGAAGTGGCCGCCAGGGAAAGAGACGAGCAACTGCTTCTTGCGGGACGCGATACCGTTGGAATCGATGATCAGTTGAAAAAGAGGCAAGAGGATCGTAGCCAGGCTCCAAAAGACCACCTCGATGCCTTAATCGATCAGCTCGACGCTTTGGATCTCTAGAAAGCCTGTTTCTCAGGCCCCCCAGATCCCCTCATTTTACAGCGGTCAGTGGAATCAAACACTCCACTTTTCAGGATCTTCTACAGATCTTACGACCAGAGTGAATATGAAAGGCGGAAAAACCGATAGATCCTGTAGGTCTACCTTCTATCGGAGCAAGTTGTGCATCGACGACTCAATAATTTACTTGTATCTTCTCAGCCGCAGCTTTTGACCGTCCTCATCGGCTTTGGGGCTGTCATCACGCTTAGCGATCCTACTGCCGCTCAAAGCGGCCAGGATTTACCCCTGTACAGGTCGCCAGAACGGCCCCCCGTTGGTGCTGGTGTGCTACTGCCGACGCCGGCTGCTGAGGGTCCGATCTTCGAGATCGCTCAAAGGCCGTCATTCTGGCATCGGTTCACCACCCAACAGCCGAGTGCAGCAAGACAGGTCAATCCGCCGAGGCCGCCCCTGGTCTCCGACCCAACTAAAATGGCGCCCCCGAGTGCGGTGTGGACTCCACCGGTTGATCCTACTGTGGTTGCACCGAAGCCAAAGACAGACTCTTCAGCTGCCGCAAAGCAACAGGCGGATGGTTGGACTCAGCGCGAGCGAACTTCAGATACCCAAGAGAATCCCGTACAGGAATCTGCAATTGGCAGTGGTTTGCCAGCTACGGAATCCCTCGGCCAAGAATCCGTTACAGGCAAATTGGAGAGAGCTACGAGTGTGATTCGCCTTTTGCCAGTAAACTCCGGTGAGAGCCCTAGGGCCCGTTCGGTTGAGGATTCAGGGGAAAGCGTTGTCATTCTGAAAGCTCCCGAGACGGAAGCCACTGCAGAAGGTAGCCCGAAAGATACCAAGTCCAGCATAGCTGATGGGTCTCCGGATGCGGATATGCCGGTCGAGAATCCGGCTGTGGAAAAGAGAGGCGATCAAGGAGTCTCATCGCGACGGATTGCATCTGCCGATGATGCCCCGCTGCCCTTACGTGACCCTGAGGACTTGGTGGAGGACTCGGAGTCTACTGATGATGATATCGCCATGGCCGAAGAGGAGGTCAAAACCGAAACCACTAGGGAAGTGAAGGATCCCACAGAGCCCACTCCAGAGGTCAAACAAGAGTCAAAGGTCAAAGAGGAAATTGTTTCTACCGATCCTTCCGCGGAAGCAACAGCAGATAGCGTGAGTGCGCCGGAGGGTTTGACCTCGTCGCGGCGTAAAATCGTTATGCGGGATGTGAAAATTCAGCGAGATGGATCACTAACGACGCAAAAAGGCTTGGCATCCCAACAAAAAGATGAGGTAGTCAATAAGTCCAGTGATCTGGCTGATGCGGACACCATCAATGAAGACGCTTCGATGCAAGAGGAGCCAGTTTCTGAAGATCTAGTCAACCAAAGCGAGAGTGACCTGGAGCCATCTGATTCACCAGTGGCTATAGAATCGACTCAACCCCGCCTCGACTACACCGGGTATCCGCGCCGTCCTCTCGAATTGAGTGGCTCGGTTCTCCGGATGCAGCGAGCAATGAATCAATGCCTGAAGTATTACTTTGGAAAGCCTGAATCGGCCAACGTTCGCAGTAACTGGGGCATGTTACACTCCATCATGGTATGGGGTGCTGATACACCGATCATCGCAGGTAATGAGAAATACAATGCGATCGCATGGATCGCCGGCAATAACACCTGCGCCGGAAAGCCACTTTTGATTAAACAGAACGGGAGAATGGTTGCGACCACAGGCGTGGGCCTGCAGGGCCATCAAGCTCAGTTTTTGGCTGTTTTGGCGCTTTGTGACGTTCCACTTGATTACCCACTTTATGCGGGTGGCACACAGTATACGGTCGACGACCTCGTGAAGGAGGAAATGCTCGCTTGTCGCTCTGGTGAGGAGCTAACTTTTTCGCTGATTGGGCTTGTCCATTATCTTGATACCGAGACCCGCTGGACCAACGAACAAGGTGAAACCTGGGATTTGCCTCGGCTTCTGAGGGAAGAGATGTCGCAGCCGATTGTAGGCTCCGCATGTGGCGGGACACATCGACTCATGGGCTTTGCCCATGCCCTTCGAAAACGTCGAATGGAAGGGAGAGAGATTTCCGGTCAGTGGAAACGAGCGGAGATTTACACAGACGACTTTGTTCAGTACGCCTTCAGGCTTCAGAACCGAGATGGCTCAATGAGCACAGATTGGTTTGAGGGCCGTGAGGATAATGGCAGTATGGACCGTAAGGTGCAAACCACGGGCCACATGGTGGAGTGGTTACTGACGGTTCTACCGGATACTGAACTCCAGGATCCACGTCTGGTTAACGCCGTGAGGTATCTCACCAATGCGATGAATCAAAACCGGCAGCAAAAGTGGAAGGTTGGCCCAAAGGGTCACGCATTGCGAGCTCTTGCCATGTTCTATGATCGGGTCTACCGAGAGGGACCTGCCTGGCAGTCGTTGGTGATTGCCACCCAAGATAGAGCAGATCGAAGATAGTCGTTCCCAACGGATACCATTGCTGTTGAATTAGCAACATCTGACTGGGAGTTTGGAGGTTGATGAGTTAAGCTATACAGAGCGAAGGCTCCTTAACCTTGAATTGAAAGTCGCCCATGGCATCGCAAAGGCTCACGAAACACAACATCGCGATTGTCGCAGCTGCCGTTAGCCTTTCTAAAGAACGCCAAGCCGATGCTCTTTTGATCCTGCTCGATGGATCGGCAGACTGGAAACGGATCATCGAGATCACAAATGATCTTGAAAAGCCTGTGATTGTTGCAGTCGATAATGCTGACGACTTGGAGGGTGCTGCCGAGGTAGGGCTCAAACCGATCGCTCTGAATAAAGAAAAGTCACCTTTGTTGGAGCGATTACAGCACGCCCTTCTTGAATCTGCTGCAGACGAATTAATTCGCACCAATGGTGAAGTGGTCGCTGTTTACAGCGGTTTTCAGCAAGGGCGTCTGGATACCATCAGCTATCTGCAGCTCGATGAGCGAATGCGTCGTTTGACCAGTCGTGACCTACAGATGCTCGAAAGTCGTGTGCCTTTGCAGACAATCAAAACGGTTGTCGATCTTGCTGCACAGATTGGTCGAGAGGGTCGCGAGGGCAAGCCGGTTGGGACACTGTTTGTGGTCGGTGATACCCGGCGAGTTTTAGAGCATTCCAACGATAGCGGTGTTGACCCCTTTCGCGGCTACAACAAAAAGCACCGTAATCTGCTTGATGCAAAAGTTCAGGAGGATGCGAAGGAGATCGCTCAACTGGATGGTGCGTTTATCATCAGTAGTGATGGTATCATCGAGAGAAGTCGTCAGATGCTCGAGGTGTCACACGAAGAGCTAACGATGACCAAGGGGCTCGGTGCTCGTCACTGGGCTGCCGCTGCGGTTACCCGTAAGACAAAGGCGATCTCCGTCGTCGTCAGTCAGTCCACCGGTACAGTCCGTCTCTACCAGGATGGTCATTTGGTCATGAGAATTGAGCCAATGGACAAAGCGGTCAAATGGCAAGAATTCGCCTTCGAACCTCCATCCGCTCCACCGGAGGACTGAGCGGCGTGAGTCTGCTCTTCTGAGAATTAAAAGCCTAGTAACTTCTGTGTGGCCAACAGGATGTCAGGTTGACGCATCAGTGATTCCCCGACAAGGATACCTTTTACGCCGCCTTTACCAAGGTGTTCAACATCCTCATGAGTCCGGATGCCACTTTCGCCAACCACGAGTCGGTCGGCCGGAATGAGTGGTCGAAGGTTTAGGGTATGTTCCAGCGAGGTCTCAAAGGTTTTCAGGTTCCTATTGTTCACACCCACTAATCGTGTACAGGTCGACAGTACTTTTTCAAGATTTTCAGGCTCGTACAGTTCTGTCAGGGTCTGAAGTCCAAGAGAGATTGCCTGTTCGGTGAGGCGATCCAATTCCTCGGCGGTCAAGCACTCCGCAATCAGTAAGACGCAGTCAGCTCCAGCTTCACGGGCTTGCAAGAGTTGATAGCGATCGATGATGAAATCTTTTCTTAGAAGCGGCAGGTTCACGGCGCGTCGAACGAGTCGTAGGTAGTCCAAGGTACCTTGGAAGAATGGCTCGTCCGTAAGCACGCTGATGCACGCAGCACCACCACTTTCGTACTGTTGAGCGATATGAGCGGGATCGAAATCTTCTCGAATCAGTCCTGCCGATGGGCTGGCTCGTTTCACTTCCGCGATCAGCTGCACTTGGTCACCTGAAGCGAGTGCAGTGTGAAAATCTTTGCAAGGCGGAAGATCTCTCACCGCCGCTTCGAGCTCATGCTCAGGAACGAGATTGCGATCTTTCTCAACGGTTTGTCGAGTCTCAATGAGAATTTTATCAAGAATTGTCATTAGTGTTTGAAGTGCCGTCTGCCGGTAAGGACCATCGGGATACCGAATTGATCGCAAGCATCGATGACTTCTTGATCCCGACGTGAGCCACCCGGTTGGATGATTGCAACGATTCCAGCTTCAGACGCTGCTTCAATGGAATCGGGAAAGGGAAAAAATGCATCGGAAGCCAAGATCGATCCCTTGGCACGGTCGCCCGCTTTATCGATGGCGATTTCTACACTGTCAACGCGGCTCATCTGTCCCGCGCCTACTCCAATCAGTGACGTGTCCTTGGCGAGAACAATCGCGTTGCTCTTCACATGCCGAACCATTTCCCAACCGAAGGAGATGTCATCCCACAAATCATCACAAACTTTCGTTTCCGTAACCGTTTGCCATTGCAAGGGAGAACTCGTCATACGATCCGCATCTTGAACCAGCATGCCGCCACTAATAAACCGTCTCTGAATCGAAGGAGCGGGTGTGTCCAGACGACCCACCTGCATCAGTCGAACATTGTCTTTCCACCGAGGTTTACTGGTAAGAAGCCCAAAAGCTTCTGCCTCAAAGTCTGGCGCCACAATTGCTTCAATGAACAAACCAGGAGTACATAAAAGTTCAGCAGTTGCTTTGTCGACGGTTCGATTGAAGCCCAAGACTGAACCAAACGCGCTTAGAGGATCGCCATCGAGACCTCGCTGGCACGCCTCGGCCAATGTCTCACCCGTTGCGGCTCCACATGGATTGTTGTGTTTGATCACACTCGCCGCTGGCCCCGCAAAGCCTCTCACTATTTCTAACGCGGAATCCAGATCAAGTAGGTTGTTGTAAGAGAGTTCCTTGCCACTGAGTTGTCGAGCGGAAACTAGATTGGCAGATCTTTCGGATGGATCGCTGTAGACTGCTGCCCGTTGGTGTGGGTTTTCCCCATAACGCAACTGTGTTTTGCGTCGCAGGCCAAGGTGTAAACTCGACGGGAAATCACCGCCGAGTGAATCCCCTCGAAGATAATCTGCAATCGCGCGGTCATAGGAGGCGGTGTGATCAAATGCATCTGCAGCGAGTTGTTCTATCAGCTCCAAGGTCGTGCCACCCTGTTCGTCGAGTTGAGATAAGATCTCCCCGTATTGCTCGGGGCTGGTGGAAACAGCGACATCGATCTGGTTCTTCGCAGCAGCTCTCACCAAGCTTGGGCCTCCAATATCTATCTGCTCAATACACTCTTCTCGAGTCGTGCCTGGCCGTGATGCCGTGGCTGCGAATGGGTAGAGATTAACCACCACGAGATCAAAAGGGACAATCCCATGCTCATCGATGGCATCCATATGATCTTCACAGTCCCGCCGGGCAAGGATACCGCCGAAAATTTTGGGATGTAGAGTTTTGACCCGTCCATCGAGCATTTCGGGGAAACCGGTGTAGGAAGCAACATCCAGTACTTCCACGCCACTTTCTTCCAAATACCTGCGAGTTCCCCCGGTGCTGTAGATCTGCACACCCGCTTGCTGAAGGCCCGCTGCTAGGTCCGCAAGCCCGAGTTTGTCACTTACGCTAATCAATGCAGTTCGAATCGGGGCGACTTCTGACACAATGTTCAACTGGGTTTGAAGGAATCTGGCTGGAGAAACACTCCACCCATGGTGTAAACGGACTGGCGGCCGGTGGTCAACCGGGCTCCCCCAATCAAGGGTTTTTCAGCGTCTCGTTTGACAGACAAAAGACCGAATTATTTTGGCGATCGCAGTGGAAGAAGGGAATAGGCTTACACGGAGGTTCTTCACTATAGACGGATAGGAATACCTGCTTCGCGCATGATCAATTTTGTTTCTTCGATTGAGTATTGTCCGAAGTGAAAAATACTCGCCGCTAGTGCGGCATCCGCTTTTCCCAGTCGAATTGCGTCGACCAGGTGCTGAGGCGAGCCGGCTCCGCCACTCGCCACGACGGGGATGGAGACAGCTTCGCTCACCGCCGATGTGATGGGGAGATCGTAGCCATCACAAGTTCCATCCGCATCCATGCTAGTGAGGACGATCTCGCCGGCACCCAGTTCTTCGATGGTGGTTGCCCATTGAACAGCTTCAAGTCCAGTTGGAGTTCGTCCGCCATTAATATGCACTTCCCAGTGTTCTTTTCCATCGCGATAAACACGTTTTGGATCGATATTGACAACGATACACTGACTTCCGAAACGCTCAGCGGCTTGACGTACGAATTCGGGATCTTTGCACGCTGCAGAATTGATTGAAACTTTATCGCATCCTGCTGAAAGTAGAGCCCTGACATCTTCAATGGAACGGACACCCCCTCCAACCGTCAGTGGCATGAAAACCTGCTCAGCTGTTCGACGAACGACGTCCAGAATGATGTCTCGTTTTTCGTGGCTCGCTGTGATGTCCAGGAAAACCAATTCGTCGGCCCCTTCTTTCTCATAACGTCTAGCCACCTCAACCGGATCACCAGCGTCTCTCAGGTTGACAAAGTTAGTACCTTTCACAACACGTCCGTCGTGGACGTCAAGGCAGGGTATTACTCGCGCGGCTAGCATTAGTCAGGAAAGCTTTTGGGTAAGGTGTGATAAATCAACAGGGGTGCATGTTCACAGATGAACCCTAGCGCCAATGCATCATCCAGCATGATAGGTTGGACTCTCTTATCATGACAGTTTAAGAAGGAGTTGACCATCTAGGATTAGGGCGACGGCACGCTTTCCTGCAAAGCTCCAGAAAGGGAAAAGTATTCCTCACCTAAAAACGGAGTCACAACTAAGCAATCAGGGAAAGAATTCTCGAACACATTATTTGGCAGTCCCTAAGATAACCCATACCAAATAGGTTTAAATGATTGAGCAGATGGTAAAGGGTGTAGACCTGACACCGAATTTCCCAACCCTCAGCTAACGGGAACGTTTCATGGTAGGCATTATAGAAAGCAGGAGGGCAGTTCCCGAAAAGCTTTAGCATGCCAAATTCAGCCTCTCGATTACCCCGATAGACAGCAGGGTCGATTAAGACAGGGCTCCCAAGTTGGTCACACAGATAGTTTCCGCTCCACAAATCTCCATGGAGAAGGGAGGTGTTGCCGTCACTACCCTGAAGAATCAAATCCATCTTGGTAACGATGGTATCAAGCTGTTTGATGAAATCGGAGGGAAGCGTCCTTGAATCTCTCGCCATCTTTAACTGTTGGCCAATTCTTTGCTGTGCGAAGAAATCAATCCAACCCGTAGTTGCTCGATTGAGTTGTTCCGAAGCACCGATGTAATTGTTTTGTTTCCACCCGATTTCCGAACCTCTTGTGCATCGATGCAGTTCAGCAAGCGCGTGACCAAATCGCTCGAAAAAATCGGTAGGTTTAGGACCTTCCTGAATCCATTGCAAAATTAGCCAAGAATGTTCATTCACAACCCCCGCAGCAAGCGGCTTTGGGACGCGAATTACATCAAATTGCTCAATAGCCGATAATCCTGCTATCTCGCATTCAAAATTCTTTAGGAAACGAATGTGATTACGTTTGACAAAATATTGATGGGGTTTATCACCTGAATGTTGAGCTTGAACGCGATATGCCTCACTGATGCATCCGCCGCCGACCGAGGTAATTCCCTTAATTTCGAGGGGTTCATCGATCAGTTGCTCACCGATCAGTTGCTCCATGATCGGTTGGAGTTCAGCGATTTTCATGGTTTAAACATTCAGGAATAGCTCGCTCTCATGTTTCCAGAGAAGCGAGTGAATATTCAACTTGGGTCCGCCTGTTGAGCCAACCTAGTTAAGGTCGTAATCCGCAGGACGCTTACCCGGGATGTATTTTTTAAAACCAAATGGAGTAGGTGTGTATTCTCCAACGATCGCAACATTTTGCTGAGCCTGGATTTTGTCTTCCAGCCCGACACACCACAGTGAGGCGTTGGCCAGCATTCTTCGAACTCCTTCACTGGGTAGGTCGTCAGCTGAGCCCATCGTGGTGACAAAGACGCGACCCCCATTGTAAGTCCGGGTCCACGCCACAGGCATGATTTTTTCACTCCTAGCGTCGGTTACCGGTGCTGACTCTGGATTCATCCCTGACAGAATCTGACCGAAGATCACGGGATGACCATCACCAGTAAGCGGTAACTTGACTTCGTACACATCCGTCGGTCCCCAGATGTCTCCATCTTTAATCCCAGTGGCGATGGGGTGTTTGGCATCGGCTACCAAACCACGTGTGGACTCTCGTCCATGCTTCCCATAGTGAGAAACCCATGTTTCACCGAAGACTTTCTTTCCAAAACCACCCTTATTTGCAGGATCTTGGTTGTTCCAGGTGTATTGGTGATATTTGCGGTCTTTGGGAATGTTAAAGGGATGGGTCGAAGTGCGAATTGCCATCAATGGTTTACCCGCTTCGGCGTAATCCACGATTAGCTTCATCTGGTCATCTTCCAAATTTCTGAACCTCAGCCCTAGAACGACCAGGTCTGCTTCTTCGAGTGCTTCAAGCCCGGGAATATTGGTAACGCTTTCGGGGTTGATTTCTCCTGTCTGTGGATCGATCGGGAAAAGCACGGTGCAGCGAAAACCCAAGTGCTTGGACAATATTTTGCCGAGCTGCGGAAAAGCTTCTTCGCTTCGATACTCGTGGTCACCAGAAACCAGCACGATGTGTTTTCCCTTTCCAGGACCATCGCCACCAGGAAACTCCAGCCACCGATCATCGGCTCGCATAATTTGCGGCAGTAAACAGCAAGAGATCAGTATTAGTAGGTTTCTCATCGTAATTAGCTTGAACAGAGTGATAACTAGGAGG
>JAYYHM010000612.1:0-3311 GCA_036148415.1 Planctomycetota bacterium | reverse complement strand
CCATCGTTAATAACGATCAAATATTTATTAGCGAGTGTTATCAACTCGGAAGTGTTCTGCTGCAGGTGGATCCTTTATCCGCGAATGTAATCTGGAAGGATGATAGGAGGAGTCGAGACAAGTCGATGCGTTCGCATTGGTCCACTCCCGTGCTTGTGAACGACTATCTTTATGGATGCAGTGGCAGGAATGCTCCTGATAGTGACTTTCGATGCGTTAAGTTTTCGACTGGAGAGGTTCAGTGGGTCGATCCAAGACGAACTCGGTCGAGTGTTACACGTTGGGGTGATCACTTATTAGTGATCGAAGAACGCGGCTTACTCGAAGTCATGAGAGTCAATCATGAGAAGATGGAGGTCATCGCAAGCTATGACCTTTCGTTGCCGAGTGGTTCACGACCTGCGTTACGGTTTCCGTGCTGGTCCGCTCCCGTTGTTGTGGGTGATCAAATGCTTATCAGGGGAGACCGAAACGTAATGTGTTTGCGTTGGTCAAAAAGGTGATTTTCTTACTGATTATCATCTAGTTTTTCTTCATCGAATAAGCTCTGGTTCTCTAGTCTGTCATTCTAGCCAAGCTCTCTATACGGAACATTTGCATTGCAATTACCGTGTAATTTCTTTTTTCCGGCAAATCATCCTTCGCGTTTGATAGTTCGATTTTTTTAATTGTTTGTGACGCTTATCGTGTCCGGACTCTCTTTCTTGTTATTAGTTCTTAAGAACAACGAGATTTCTGCTTGCTTAGCTGCATGGTTCTTCCCGGCATTAATCGGCATCGGCTGACCGATAAACTAATCCTTCAATTCTACGGGTCATCCGGAGACGCCGCTGGTGTACAATGGGGTGAAGCTTTTCCAGCAGTTTCAATCAAACTGCCAAAGGAGCTTTTTGAGGATCAAGATGTGACGCTAACGCAGATCCTCGTTGCCAACAAAGAGCTTTGAGAAGTTCGATGGAAATTGAGAGACAACGTGTACAAGATGATCTTCGGGGGATCGTCGCAGGCGAAGTTTACTGCGATCTGCTGATGACCCAACTTTACGCGTCGGATGCGAGTATATATCAGCTTCAGCCCTTGGGCGTTGTTCGCCCTCGTTCAACGCAGGATGTGCTTTCTGTAGTGCAGTATGCTGCAGAACACGAAATATCGATACATCCCCGAGGTGCAGGAACTGGCGTTTCTGGTGAATCCCTTGGCCGTGGGATCGTTATTGATTTCTCGCAATCGATGCGGAGGATTGAATCGGATCCTGATAATCTATTTGTCAAGGTTCAGAGCGGCGCCGCCCTCGCTGTGTTGAATCGCAATTTGAGTGCGAGAGGTCGGTGGTACGGGCCGGATCCTGTTACTCGGAGCGTCACCACTATCGGTGGGGTTCTTTCCACGAATGCTTCGGGGAGCCACTACCTGCGAAGTGGATCGGCACGAGATACGGTCGAGTCATTGAGTGTGGTGACTGTTGATGGTGAGTTGGTGGAATGTTCGAAGCACCATCCCGATGAGGGCGGATCTCAGGGAAGGTTCGCTCGCGGATTAACCGAGATTAATCACCAATTCAAAGGGTTGATTGAGGGAAGGAAGAATGCACCTCAGTCGAGAGGTGGATACCGGTTTGATGGAATCATCGATGCAGATGGCTCTGTGGACCTAGCAAAGTTTATGGTCGGTACTCAGGGCACACTGGGTATCATCGTGGACGCTAAGTTGCGGACCGAGAAGATTCCTCGACACCGTGGAGTGATCTTGTTGTTTTTTCACCGATTGGACTCAGCGGCAAGATCTGGAGTGAATGCGATTCAGTACGGCCCGGTTGCATGCGATTTGATGGATCGGCGTTTGTTGCAAATTGCTCGGGAAACCAGTCCAGAGTTGACAGATGTGCTACCTCGTGAGGCCGAAGCCATGCTCTTGGTCGAGCTTCAAGGTGAATCACTTGCAGAATTAACGAGTCGATTGAATCGCGTAAAAGATGCACTATCTCGTGGAACAGAGGGTGCCTTCGCGGGATTAATTACTACCGAGACAGAGGAGCGAAACCGTTATTGGGCTTTGTCGCGTCGTGTGATTCCCAGGCTGCATCGTGTGAAGGGGAACGCAGTACCGGTTCCATTCACAGAGGATGTATGCGTAACTCCGGAGAGTTTGCCTGATCTGATTACAGCGATTCAGGATACGCTTAAACGGAATCAAGCGACTGCTACCATCTTCTCGCACGTTGGACATGGTCAGTTGCATCTTCGCCCGTTTTTAAATCTTGGAGAGCAAAGGGATCGGGATCGATTGCGTCCTTTGAGCGAGCAGATTGCGGAAGTGGTCTGGAAGTATGGAGGTGAAATAAGTGTTGAGCACCCCGCTGGTCTCAGTCGATCCTATCTGCTACCGAAACAGTACGGAGATTTATGGCAAGCGATCGGGCAGGTGAAACGATTATTTGACCCTAATCAAAGGCTGAATCCTGGAAAGTTATTTGCGGCCGAGGCGCAGAAACCAGACGAGAATCTTAGGCCCGCTAACTCGACGATTGAGATCGTTTCGGGAAATCGTGTTTTGGTGCAAGCGGATGCGAAAACTCTAAATCAATCTCGTAAGATGGGACAAACTGCTCCGCAGTTGCAGGTGCTCCAGCAATGGCCTGCTGGAAAATTGATCACGGATGTAACGAGGAGTTGTAATGGATGTGCGAGGTGTCGTACCACCTCTGCCAGTGATCGGCAGTGTCCTGTGTTTCGAGCAACGGCTCGAGAGGAAGCGACTCCGCGAGCAAAAGCAAACCTATTGCGAGGTGTGCTCAGTGGCCAATTATCGGTAGATGATCTCACTGGTGATCGCGCTAAATCCATTTCTGATCTCTGTTTTCAATGTCATCAATGTCGATTAGAGTGCCCAGCTTCGGTGGACATCCCGAAAATTGTTAGTGAATTACGAGCTCAATATGTAGCGACCAACGGGCTGCCACTCTCGGACGCCTTGATTGCAAGAATTGATAATTTGGCGTCGGTTTTCTCCGCCATGCCATGGATTTCTAATCGGCTGATGCGAAGCCCATTTGTCCGCTGGATGGCTGAGAGTCTGTTTGATTTTTCTGCAGCGAGAGAGTTGCCGCGATTCGCACCGAAGACGTTTTTAAGGTACGCGAGTGCGAGACGTTGGAATCGTCCTCAGGCACAGGGCGATCAGAAAGTCGCTTACTTTGTCGATCTTTATGCGAATCATTTTGACACGGATGTTGGACGAGCTCTGGGAGAAGTGCTTCAGCAAAACGGGATAGGTCTCTATGTCCCACCCTCGCAGTCCGCGAGTGGGATTTC
>JAYYHM010000611.1:0-2702 GCA_036148415.1 Planctomycetota bacterium | reverse complement strand
GCATGAAGGAGAGCTCGCCAGAATCGAAGTGGCGAGGGAGGAGATGGAGAGGATCGTGCAGCTTGAAGTCTCTGGGAAGCTGTCGACTCATTTGCGCGAAATCGGTTTTCGCTTCATCACTCTAGATCTTCAAGGTTTTCGTAGTGGTAGTATGAATCGAGAGTTGGTAGCGATTGGGGTCAAGTTAAATGCATCAGGGACTTGAACGTGATCCTTAGCCCCTTGTTGCTCGATTTCGGCTAAAATTAACTGACTAACGCTTTTTTTGGGGTGAATATTGAAAACGGCGACGAAAAACTCGTCCGCGATTGGCGATCACTTTACAGGTCTGTGGTGTTAGTTTAGGAATCAAGTTGTCTTCCCGAAGAAGGAAAAAGCGTGTCAGATCAAGCTGATAACAGCATGCAGCCCCAAGATGGATTGAGCAACGCTGAAGAGCAGGATTCTGATTTCGACCGATTTGCGGGTTCGCTGATTGGTAGGCGACTGGGTGATTATCAAGTCATGCGTAAGTTGGGTCGTGGTGGCATGGCGGATGTCTATGCGGCGCGACAACTCTCCCTAGGCCGTGATGTTGCGTTCAAGGTGCTTCGCAGCGAGTATGCACGCGACAAGGATTATGTGGAACGGTTTCGCCGAGAGGCGAGAGCAGCAGCGAAATTGAATCACCCCAATATCGTTCAGGTTTATGACGTTGGAAGTGTAGATTCAGTTTTTTACATTGCACAGGAATTGATTGATGGCGGTAATTTACGTGAACGCCTAGAGGAGCATGGGGCGATCGGGTCTGAGGAAGCGATCGAGATGTTGGTGGGTGTCGCCTCGGCGTTGGAACTGGCTGCAGAGTCAGGGATCACTCACCGAGATATTAAGCCAGAAAATATCATGCGATCCTCACGCGGTGCGGTGAAGGTTGCCGATTTTGGACTCGCAAGAATTCAAACCGATATGTCGATGACGCAAACCAGCCTAACGCAGGCCGGTCTGACCCTCGGGACGCCGCGTTATATGAGCCCTGAGCAGGTGCAGGGACATGCGGTCGATGCCCGCAGTGATCTTTATTCGCTCGGGGTGACGATGTATCACTTGCTCGCCGGTCGTCCGCCTTTTGAGGCCGATGATCCGCTTGCTTTAGCTTTAATGCAGCTGCAGGAAACCCCGCAGCCTCTGGACCGAGCGAGGCGAACGCGAGCCGCTGACGGTCAACCCGATCTTCCGGAGTGGCTGATTGCTGTGGTTTCTCGACTGATGAACAAGTCGCCTCAGGATCGTTTTCAAACTCCGAGTGAGCTTTTGGATGCTGTTCACAACGAAGCTGCCATTTCGACCCTCAGTGGACTAGGGGTGGGAACTACTGCGGCGACCATCCGATTACAGCGGGCCGCGGACCAAGCCAGGCAGGTTGTTTTGCGCAGACGAATCCGATTGGCGATCGGAATCCTGGTGCCTTTGTTGCTCACTCTCTACGCCGGCTGGCGTTTCCAGGCCAACGCAGGCCCGACCGTCTCCAGGCTTCTCAATCCCGATACCGTCTCGGCTGAGAAGACCGTTCAGGAACAGTTCCTAATCGCGGTCGACCGAAACGATGAAGCGGGCTGGAAGGCTGTCAGTGACTACTTTCCGCCGGAGGGTAGTACCATCAATGCTGGCTATCACGCAAAGTCAAAGATTCAACTCGCTTCGTTGTTCGCTTCACAGGGTCGGTATGCGGACGCGGAGAACACACTAGCTGCCCTATTGAGGCATCCCACATTGGATTCGATCTATCGAACGGTCGTGCTGGCCCGACGCTGCATCATCTTGGAACAGTGGGGTAAAAATAAGCAGGCCACGGAAGTCAGAAGAGAGCTTCAGTCAGAATACGCTGAGTTGATTGCCGAAAACCCTGGCGGCAGGCAGTTTGTCGATCGTGTTCTGACTCAGCCTGAAAAGTTGCTTCTCGGTTTGGCTGATTCTTGAGCATTTTCTTGCCTCTCTGTGGCTCTACTTATGAGCTCTAACCGCTAAGTTGAGCTCTGTGCTGTACACGTTCCAAATGTATCAGTATGCGATTTCTATCACCTCCGACTCACACTCTTTTGATCAAAGTGAAGAGAGAGCTTTGCCCCATGCCGAAGCGACAGGGGGCGTTGATCCTGATGGCTATTGTGTTCGGCACGAGCATCGGTCTCTCGGCATCTGCACAGGAAAAGATTCGCCGTGATGTTTTGGTGTCGGTGAATGGATCCATTGCAGCGCAAGCAGTCTCCGCGTTGATGAGACAGCGTATCGTTCCGGCTGCCAAGAAGGAGTTTCCTTACCCTTGGGAAAGTCCGCCCCGCATGCAGTCAATCAGGATTGGCTCGTGATTTTGCGAGTAAAATGACGCGAGATTCCGCTCGCTTTTGTTGCTCCGCTTACCGACAGAGCGTGACGACTGGCTGAGCAGTTCGACTGTGCGTTATATTACTGGCTCCCCGCGAGATTTTTCCGCTCATTCTTCATCACAAACTATTTCTGGCAACCTTATGAATTCACTGGACCTGTTCAATTGCCTGATGCTTCAATCTTCATTAAGAGCTTTCTCTCTCGCGATTTCGTTCTTCCTGGCGAGCAGTGGATCAGTGTTTTGGGGAGCAACGCTCTGGGGGCAGGATGGAACTGGCGAAGAAAACCAAGTTAGCTATCCGAAAGCCCTGACGGTGAGCGGTGACCAGATCTTC
>JAYYHM010000610.1:0-3711 GCA_036148415.1 Planctomycetota bacterium | reverse complement strand
CCTCTGTGGAATGGTTTAATTGCGACGATTACCTGGCTCTGCCTTGCCCACCTTGGGAGTGAACTCGAGGGCGAGGTGGCACGCAGTCACTCGCAGTCGCTCTTGTTTTACCGTTAAAGTTCAGCTAATTCACACATTCCTAAAGATCGTGAGTGAAAAAGACGATTCCGAAGGAGATGACTGGAGTTTTAGCGTGAGTATTGTGCGCCGCTGGATCGCCACAGAGCTGTTATAGCTACCCAACCATGAACAGGAAGTTCAAATGACCATCGATTCGGATAGGTCAAAAGACGGTACGAGTATAAACCAAGGTGACATGGAGGAACGAATCATTCCTCTATGTGATCCACCGATACTCTTTTCATTGCCTTCGTTAAAACAACAAACACAGCATAACGGATCGGAGGTCGCTGAGAGCGAATACTTCGAAAAGGAATTGTTGCAAAATCACCTTTTGAAGGAAGTGTTGGATAGTCCATCTCAAGAAACCAGCCAAGTTGTGAACTCCAAGGAATCGAATCTCGGATGGGGGGTTGAGAGTGATTCGGGACCAAGTCGACCCAACTCCGAGCCTATTGAGCGGAATCATGCTGGACCCGTTTTGGATAGTGCAACCGAGAACACGAAGCATTTAGAGAATACTTCACTTTCGGAAGCAGACGGTCTGGAAGCGAGAAATACAGAGTCGAGCACTAGTGAGTTCAGCGGCAAACACAGCAAAGATGTCTCTTCGAGTAAACATGAGCGACAAAGCAAGCCTCCTCTGACCGAGCCCGTCCCTGCTGGTAGAAATTGGATGGAGCAGGTCGGCTCTCCTGGGATCGTTATCGGTTTGTTATTGAGTGTTATTGCGGCGGCGCTACTCACTGGACGAGACCGTGATCAGTCAAGTTCTGAACAGGTTGATTTGCTCAGTTTTGACATTAATGATCTTCAGCTTCCACTCCCTGAAGTCTTTGAAATTGACTTAGGGGAACCTGAAAGTGGTTTGGCTACCAACAAAAAAATATCGAATCCAAACGAGGATATCGACCAGCACCCTGAACGTGATCTTCTTTCCACCAATTTAAGTACGCATGAAAATCCTGCATCCTTTGCGGTTCAAGCGATGCATCCCCAGTCTGGAAACGATGCTTTGGTAAAGAGAAGTGCCGCTTCATCTCTGAACGCAGATGAAAATCAAATAGGTGAATCTCAGGCCGAAAACGACGCGCTTCCGAGTCTTGAGCAGCTTGCGAGCGGATCTGGCGACCTAACGCAGGATACCGATATTCATCATGTGTCCTCGGAAAAGCCGAAGGAAACTACCACCCCAAAAGCTATTGATAATTGGCTGATGTTTCTCCCGGCAGTGGAACGTATTGCGACGGGGACAGATAATCCACCTACTTCTATCAAGTGAATAGGCTTCTTTAAGATGAACTCTCCTAACCAAAGCTTTGTGCAGGCGTTCTCACGTCGTGCCAAAGGGCAAGGGCCACACTTTGACAATGAGAATCTTAACCAGAGCGATGTTGAAAATAGCCAAGAAACGATTTCGCCTACTGAGTCTTCAGGCATTTACCCAGCGATGACCGAAGTCCAGCACCAATCGGTGTACGATCTTGAGATCAACGATTCGATTGCAGACAGTGCTTCTGTGTGGATAGATCAGGACGATGGTCTAGTGGCTCGCATTGACAAGGGAACTCATCCTCTCAACGCTGACTGCGAAGGTAACTCAAATATGTTGGTCAATCGGCCAGGAGAGAACCATAGCCACAAAAGGTTGCAAGAAGAAGAAGTCTCGACAGATGGAATTAACGAGGAGGCAGAAAGCTTTCTGTCGATGCAACACACTTTCACAGCTTACGCAGAATCCACAGTTTCTTTGGAGCGGATCAATCAGTGTTCGCAGCTAAATGATCTAAACACTGACAATCAGGTCGATTCGTTGGATCATGAAGAATTACAAGGTTCGACTCAATCTGTAACTCAAACGAGCGAATTTGAAGCGGCTTGGGAGGTTGAGCAGTTTAAAATACCTCCCCATGTCGAATCATTATTCAACGACAATGAATTGTCAGAAGAGCTGTCAGCAAGGTTATTGGAGGCTGTAAGATCTGGGCTAAATAGTCTTCTTGTGACCAGTGTGGGCCCAAGAGAAGGCAAGACTACCGTTGCTCTAGGGTTAGCAGCTTCAGCGGCAAAAGCAGGTCTGAAAGTAGCAATCGTTGATGGTCATCTGGACTCGCCGAGTCTGGCGGACACTCTGCGTTTGGAGATAGATTGCGGCTGGGAAAGCCTGTCTCCTTTAATTCCAGTCTCTGAGATTGCAGTTCAGTCTCTCAAGGATCAATGCACGATCTTCCCATATTTGAGGTCATCAGATTCAAAACACACTTATGAGCACGGCTATCAGACTCTTCTCGAGACGATCACGCGTCAATTCGACCTTGTGATCATTGATGGTCCGAGCGTTAGTAATTTTCTGCAGCATTTTGACGTACAAACCATTGACAGTGCGGTCATTGTTCGTGACGTAAGACTCGGTAATTTTGGGGCGGTTCGTGAATGGTCAACTCAACTCAGCGTTGCTGGGCTAAAGAGCATTGGTGTGGTTGAAAACCATCTTTAGATTGGCAATTCCGACGCCGATTTCTTCATCAATTAAGACGCTAATCTGGTTGTCGTGTAGCAGGATTTTTCTCGGCAACGATTTCTGTTATCTCTTCCCGTTTTGAAAGGTCTGGCAGGCACCGGAGGGATGACCCGTTATCACGTACTCGCCTCTTCTAATAATTTGATCCATGGACCAACGTAATGGCCGTTATCATGGAAGGTCCGCCCACTGATTAGATTGCCGTCGATTACACACGGTTCGTTCACATAGATACCGCCACAGACTTCTAGGTCAAATTGGCATTTAGGAACGGTTGCCATTTTTCGACCTCGTACGCAGTCTGCGAAAGCCGGTATTTCAACTCCGTGGCACACGCTGGCGATGGGTTTATTAGTTTCAAAGAAATGCTTTGTAATGCGTACGAGGTCTTCATCATATCGGATGTACTCCGGTGCCCTGCCGCCGCTAAAAAGAATCCCTGCGTAGTTTTCTGGTTGAATATCTGAGAAGGCAATATCTGCCTCAATCGTATAGCCTTCCCATTCTTTTGTGATTGTCCAACCTGGTTTTATCTCATGCAGGACCATTTGATAAAGTCGTTTTTCTGGCCCGGCTACGACGGGTGTGAAGCCAGCTTCCCGCAAGCGGTAATACGGGTACATGGTGTCAAGAGTTTCGGTAGCGTCGCCGACGATGATTAGAACTTGTTTAGACATGCTGTGGTCCGGTTTCCGTGTTGAGATTTTGTATCCAAAAGAGTTTTAACGGATTTTGGTGATCGTAGCAGTACGGTGATGGCCCCATACACCTGATTGCCTCTCCTTTAGTTGTAATCGTGAAAGCTTTAGACTGCGGGTAACCGGGATTTGAAATGGCTCACAAAGAGGCAACCAATGTGTACTAAGTCTGCTTTTAAACAGCTCACTTCATCAATTTTGACGGGATTTATTTTCACCTTTGCTTGGAATCTTGCATTTGGCTCAGACTGCAAAGCACAAGAAGAGGTGGTGTTGATCAACGACGATTTTGATCGAGATGAAAGTAACGATGACCTGGAGCAAATTGGTAATGGATGGGGCACGAATAGCCAAAAAAGGGCAAAAGGAAAG
>JAYYHM010000609.1:0-2921 GCA_036148415.1 Planctomycetota bacterium | reverse complement strand
AACCAATCTTCCAAGCGATACCAAGGGACTGGATGGTCCAATGAAGCTTTATTCCGCACATCAGCGTCTACATTTTTTTCGCTACTCACTCTCTCACACCAATCCGTAACAGAAATGATTTATCCAAGTATCAGATGGGCTGCATCTTAGCAGAGAGAACGGGGCTGAAGGAAAATCGCAACCAAGAGAACCGAAAGAGCGAAGAAGGTTTCCATATTGCAGGATGCTCGCCCCATCATCTTAAGGTGTGGATCAGCGGGCTTGGATGATTCCCTTTAGCGGTGACGATGACACCGAACTATTGACGGGAACGCGGCCCCAAACGACCAAACATGCGATCAAGCTCCTCACGACTAAAGAAAAGTGCGGTTGGACGCCCATGCGGACAATGATGAGTGTCGTGATAGAGGTCCTTCTGCTCTAACAGGCTAGTGATTTCATCAGAAGTCAGTCGATCCCCCGCTTTCACGGCAGCCTTACATGCGATGGTGGAAAGAAGATGATTTAATAAATCTTTGGCGTCTGGTTTTTTCCCCGCAGCGACCACCGCGTCCAGCAAAGTGTGCAACATTTCCCCTGGCGACATCCGTCCCAGAATGGCAGGGCAACTCTGTACGAGGATGGTCTCCCCTCCAAAATCATCAATCTCAATCCCGATCTTGGCCAAGGTTTCCTTGGCGTCCATCGCCGCAGTCCTTTCTGCGGGTGTTAAAGGAACGGGCTCGGGTACAAGGAGTTTTTGACTCTCAAGAGATCTACCCTGCTCGAGAACACGTTGACAAACCCTTTCATAGAGAACTCGCTCGTGCAATGCATGCTGATCAATCACCACCATGCCCGATTCATCTTGCGTTACTAAATACCTTTGGTGAACTTGAAATCCCAAGTAGCTCACCGTGGGAGAAGATTCGGGTCTCGCAAGTTCCCCTTCAACTGGATTCTCAGCACCTTTCGACTGCTCTGAAAATGGCCCAGCGGAAACATGGCCGGAATCGACATCCCGGTGAGCCCCAATTCCTAATGTTGCATCTGTAGACCTTCGTTGTCCGGAGTCAAGAAAAGGATCAATGGTCGGCGGTTCGTTCTGCTGATGGATTGCCAGATCTGTCGCCGCAGAGGAATTCTCTTCATTCCCACCTGAATCAGGAAACGAACGAAAAGCTGGGATCTGCCCGGGTAATCCTTGCCCGCTTGTTAAACCACTTCTTGCCCAATCGATTACCTCTTGCCGTTGACGTTGCTCGAGTTCGCTTAGGGGTTGTGATTGAGCCGGGTTCAATCCAACCGCATTTGAATTGCCGCTGGGAACTCTTCCACGATGATCGCCGTTCGCTTCGCCATTTGCTGCGTTCCCACCCACACGCTGAGTCAGATTCGAGGATAGAAATTGATGACGCAGCGACTGCAATAGCCGACTGTAAGCGCGACCGCTATCTGTAAAACGAACTTCCAATTTTGTTGGATGAACATTGACATCGATCATTTCAGCGGGCATTGCCATACGCAAAAAGCAGACAGGATGTCGCCCCACCATCAGGAGACCTCGGTAAGCTTCAGACAATGCATGCTGCAATGCTCGATCACGAATATGTCTTCCATTGAGAAAAAGATATTGCATGCGATTATTGCCGCGACTCACTGATGGATCCCCCACATGCCCGCTGATCCTAATCTGTCCATCATCGCTCTGAATTGGGATCAAAGATTCGGAAATCTCGCCGCCAAAAAATGCGTGAATGCGATCTCGCCAATTCGTGCTCGCTGGCAAATCATGTATTACCTTTCCGTTGTGGCTGAGCACGAAATGAATCTGTGGGTTACCGAGCGCCAGCCGCGTGAAAGCTTCGACGATGTGTCCTTTTTCAGTCTGTGCCGTCTTCAGAAATCGATGTCGCACCGGAGTGTTAAAAAATAGATTCCGAACCTCAATCACTGTGCCCACAGGAGCTCCGCAAGGTGCAGGTGGCTCCACCACTCCACCACGCACTACCAGTTCAGATCCGCTATCTGAATTCGCTGCTCGCGTACGGATTGTTAAATGAGAAACACTGCCAATCGAAGCTAGAGCTTCACCGCGGAAACCCAATGTTCCCACATGAAATAGAGCATCATCTGTTGGCAACTTACTGGTTGCATGACTGGAAATCGCCAAAGGTAACTGCTCGGAGGTCATCCCACAGCCGTTGTCACTGATGCGAATCAATTCACTTCCGCCACCCGTAACCGTGACCTCAACCCGTGTAGCACCCGCATCAATGCTGTTTTCAAGAAGCTCCTTGACAACCGAAGCGGGTCTTTCGATGACCTCGCCTGCCGCAATCTGGTTGATCAGATTCGGTGGGAGTTGTCGGATTACAGGCAAAATCGGTTTCGCGGTGCTCATGCTCCGAATGTAACGCTCTGGCGAGCTGGAGCAACCGTGTCAGAGATGTGGCACAGAAAAATCTTCATGATCTTCAAGCTCATCGCCGCTGGGTTGCATGATTTCACTAACCGAGACAGACAATCACACAGCATCGGCATCCAATCCGAAGATCGCCCACAGCTTGAAAACTTTAAGCGGTAAAACTCAATCTGCCGCGTCATTACCGAAGCATGAGCAACATTCTTGAATTTCCCCGTCGAACAACGATCCGGATCGGCTGGCCAACTTGATTTGCCTTGGAGATGATTTCCCTCAACTGCTCGACTGATTCTAGCTGAAGCCCCGCGGCACCCTCGATCACATCTCCCACCTGTAGATCAGCCTGATCCGCCATGCTGTCTTGTTCGACCTCGGTGACAATCAATCCGCTTGTGAGACCTCGATAACCGTACTGCCTGGCCGATTCGGGTGTTACCGGTACGACTTTCGCGCCGAATATTTCACCAGAGCGGAATAAGGCCATTGCCGCATCGGTTCTCTCCTGAAGATTGACCGT
>JAYYHM010000608.1:0-3613 GCA_036148415.1 Planctomycetota bacterium | reverse complement strand
GCGGATCACCCAATAGACGTTCGAGCTGCTCCTGTACTCGCTTTTTATCGGCAAGCTGTCCGGCACTTGCAGCATCAAGCAGTTCTTGATCTGGACGCTGATCCGTCAATGCGTAAGCGATAGAAAAAGCCGTCTCAACCGACGAAAGTTTGCGTCGGCCGATCTTATCGGTTTCCCCCAGACCTATTTCTATCCGATAAATGGCTTCATGATGGAGCATGACTGCCATCAGCGTTAGTCGCATGGCTTCGAGTCGATCTTCTCGATCAATATTCGCTATAGGTAAAGATTCATGATAAAGATCGAGATAACGTTTCAGTTCCGTATCAGTGGGATCGCGGTAAATGACACGCCGAAAGTGTTCTGTTAAAACTTGAACAATATTTCCGTCGTGCGGCACTGCGTCCGAATCCAAAATCTCCTTCAATGCTGGCATACGTTTTAATAATTGGTCAGCACAGATCCCGGCATTCATCAGTAAGACATCCACCACAGCAGAATCAGCCAAGAGCAGACTGGCATAGTCTTTGATCCCGCTCTTATCATCCACAATGAATGGCTGACGAAACGGCTGGGGATCGACCCCGTAATCCTGTTTCACATTATCAAATACATTCGGACTGGTTCTCCAAAGTCTGGCTGGAGAGAAGGGTGCGTCTTTTATCTCTCCACTAAATAGTTTTTCATGGCTAATCAGATTACCGAACTCGGGATTTCTGAGCTTTTCAAATAGATCCAGATCATGACCTGCTTCCTCTAGAGTTGTGCGTAAGTCATTAACAAATTGCTGCTTCTGTTCATGGTCTGGTTGCTCCACATCCGATGGAGGCATCTCGCCGAGGGCAACTTGTTCTAAAACTGATTGCCATGTCGCCCATTGGACTTTCTCTGTTGGAGGCAGCCGTAGAGAAGTCAATTCGACGCCAGATTCAGTCGAGAGATCACCATGACAATCCCTGCAAAACCGGTCAATGAAGTGCAGAGTGTTCGCGGTAGTTTCTGCGGCCAATAAATCTGATCGATGGATCGATGAAAGAATCACGATGATCGTGATTCGACAGATTCCCGAATGGATTCGATTGTGGTGATAGATAACTGAAGCTCCCGACCAGCGATTGGTTCTCTGATAGTGTAATCGATAGAACTTCAACCTCTCACCCCTGCTGGCCTAACCTTTTATTTTTGCCAGCGGGAGTGAAGAATCCCGTAATTATTCAAGTTGTGTTGGGCCGAGAGGAATTGGACCGAGCAGACAATCATTTTTCTGGTGACCAGTGATCTCACTGTGGCTCCATGACGTGCTGTGCCGCTCTATTCAAAGTGATATTGATTAGCTTTGCTCACCTTCGCGATCCCGAGAACCATGTAAGGAATTTTCAGCATTTCAAAACGCATCCATTCTTTTTGGTACTCTGCTTGGTCGTTGCAAAAGTAAATGCGGATCAGGACTCTGCAAATCCAGAAATTCGTCCACCGATCGTAGAATGGGGGCTAAAGTCGGCTTACTTCGGAGCCAAGCTGAAAAGCAACTCGATCATCTCTCACCTATCCTCTCTCAGGAGGCAGAAAAGCTGAGAGCAGATCGTTTTACTGCCCGCCAAGATTAAACTTCAACAAGTGGAACGGTACCGCCACGTTCAATACTACGAATGGCTGTCTCGATAATCTGCTGTCCAATCCTTGCTACGGCAGGAGACAGAGGGCCCTCAATGGGTAATCCTGCATCAATGCGACTCAGGACGTACTCAATCCCATTTTTTCCTCCGGTTGGTAATTCCTCAACAGCGTGGTCATAACCCTCCGAGCGAGTTGAAGTCTGCACACGAACGCTGGACTCATAATCGTAGCTGGCAATGGTGCCTCCACTGCCGCGAATCACAAATCCACATTTGGGCTGGGGCTGATGAACCCAAGGATCTGTAAACGTTCCCCAACGCGTTTCGAATTTTGACAATCCATGCGCGTATCTCGCGATCGTTACACTATGCTCATCAACCTCAACGCCCTCAGCAGAGGCGACCAAAGCGGTAACATCAATTGGTTTTTGGCCACCATTGAACCAGGTGCCCAGTGTCACACCGTAGCCAAGGTAATCTCGCAGTGAGCCACCACCCGTATCTGCCTTGTACCACCAGCTATTCTGCTTATCCTCTGTCGTGGGATGGTATTCCACCTTATCTGCACCATGGTAGAGCGGTCCACGGTTTCCGCCGTAGTAATGCACTTCCAGTACATCACCAATCAATCCATCATTAATCAGGCACCAAGCGGTATAGTGACTTCGATCCCATCGCGCGGGCCAGTTTATCACCAGTTCTTTTCCGGATTGCTCAGCGGCTGCGATCATGCGATCTGCATCAGCGAGAGAAGCAGCAAAAGGCTTTTCGACAAATAAGTGAGCTCCAAACGGAGCAATTCTCTCCGCCCAATCCGCATGCTCGCCCGTGGGGGGACAAAGAATAACCAAATCTGGTTTTGTATCCCGCATGCACTGCTGGTAATCGGTAAAAACTCGGTCGTCACAGATAGAGAGCGATTCAATGGCTTCCTGCATCTCCTCGTGACTTGCATCGCAAATCCCGACAATCTCTGCATTTGGATGCTCGTCGACACATCGAAGGAGATCACCCATGTGCATGTGGGAGAAATTGACACCTGCTATCCGCCATTTGCTATGCAATTACCCGGCTCCTCATCATCAATATGTTTCCTCAACCACTCTCAAAAAAGGGATACTTCTTTGTGGCCAGTCACTTTTCTCTTACAACCAGACCATTGGAACGTCTTTCTCTCATCATCACAACTCATTTGCGCGAGCGAGCTCCTTTCAACAATCCGTAGATCTCATCAGCGACTGATTTCCTTGAGGCGAATCACGGGCCCCTTAGATAAAAAATCGTCTTTAGTCACCTCTAACAGGAAGGAGACGAGACGGCGCCACTGGATGGATTCCCGAAACGCTTTTCACCCAAATAATCATGCTCAACGGAATATTTAAAAACTCCCCTACCCAGCAAATCGCTATCTTTTGAAGGTCGAACATCTCGGCTTGAAGCATCCGAGGAAACCCTATTAAAGTCACTCAAATCTGCCCCAAACCCGTAAACTCGAGTAACACCCACGACACGTCCAAGGATCACATTGCCAGCGATCTGCACTGATGAACATGATTGTGAGCAATCACGGAGTAAGACATCACCGCTCTGCCTTGATTGGCGCCCAGATAAATCAACTCTCCCGTTGCGGACAATTCATCGAAATCGTGGAAATGATTCCCAGTGATAAAGAGATAACTCGTATCCCTCGTGTTCGTGGTGATTCCCTCAGCACCGGCATGATGCAAATGGCAGCGATCGAGCCAAACATGGTGACAATCATGAAAGCGGATCAAAGTTGAACCAGCTGTAAATTCAAGATTGCGTAAACAGATGAATTCAGTCCCTGACACCTCACCCAAATTGAGCACATTCTGCTTGTTGTCTGGACGTGTAATCACAACTGGGACATTCGATTTTTCAACCACTATCCAAATTGGCTTTTCGCTAGTGCCACGAAGATTTAAAGAGACTTTTTGGGACAACGAATATCGACCTGGCGCAATCGTTAGCATATC
>JAYYHM010000607.1:0-5324 GCA_036148415.1 Planctomycetota bacterium | reverse complement strand
AACTTCCTTCCCCCTTCACCCCAGGCGATGTTGTCGCATCGAGGTCTTGTTTCTTTAATCTACGTTCGATTCGTGCCTACCACATGTATTCTGCACCGATTGTCGCTCCCTGAACCACCAACGAATCGCGCGAGAATCCGGGTTCACGAATTGTGGCGGCATTATTCACAAAGTCTCTCGCGGACGGCACATCAACGCTTCCGAATACGACATCATCTGCAGCGAGAAGATGGTAGGAAGCTTTCACCGACCACGAGTGACTCAGGCGATATATTGCAGTCGCTTCCAGTTCTCCAAGGACTGTGCCCTTGCGACGCGTTTCCTCCAGTATGACTGTTCCTGGCGTCGCAAATCCGCTGAGTGAATTGCTGGTCATGATTGTCTGACGTTTGGAGTCATTTTGAACCCATGCACCTTTGACACCCACTCCAAGATTGATTCCGGGTTTTACATTCCACCACAGATCCACGCCGGCTTGAGGGCCGAATAAATTGTTCTTCACTCGATCGTTGGATGAAAAGAATCTGGGAAGATTCGAGCTCTGAGTGTTGTTTAGAGCTCCACGGGTAGAATAATTCAGTGTGCTGTCGAATCTGACATAACGCAGGCCGACCAGCCACGAACTCTGAAAACGCCCGTATTGCCCCATCGAACGACGACGGTAGTTCCATTCCCCGCTGTGAAACTTACTTTCACCTCGCAAGGTTTGGCTAACGGATCGATCCGTGTCATCAAATCCACCATTAGGGCTCGTGCCGAAAGCACTAATCAAAGAATAGAGAGTCTCGCTACCAGCAGGATCGCTATCGACCGAAACAATCCGATCCCACTCGTTGCCACCCAGGTAGGTCACTTCCATATTACTACTTGGACCAAACATGATCGCTGTAGAAAGGCGAATACCACCTTTCAGGCTATCACCTGTATTAGCATCGCTGAAGCTGAGAACTGGAGTACCGGCGACGCCGCTGGTGGTTGCAACACCAGAGGTTCCTCCTTGGCTGTGCGATAAAAACGTGGCTTCTACCGAAGCATCGTACCAGCGTAATGCACTCAGTCCCGCACCTTGGTAAGGTCGCAGGCTATCGAAAAGTTCTGGAAGCGTGATGAGACGATTCATGCAAAAGCCACAGCGGCTACCCTTACAAAATAGGCACCCTGAGCGACCGTCTGCAGATGCACCATTTCCGAAGAGTCCACCGAGTAAGCCGGACCCTCCGCGGCCTCCGCACTCGTCCTCGCATCCACCACCAATTTCCGCTTCACATGCGGGACCTTCGTGAGTCATCAGTGGTCTTAACGGACTTGCAAATCCAACTGGCATGACGCCGTAAGGTGAAGTTTGCCAATGGATATCTGGTGAGAAAGTATTTCCCTCGTAGTAGGTGAATCCGGCATGTTCGACCAATTGGCCAAACACGGATGAGGCGGGCGATAGTGCGAAGATGGCAACTGTTATTGCCAACCAAGTCCGACTGATCAGATAGAATCGTCGCATTGCAGATCTCCGCAGCCTGGTTTCCCGTGGGCACAAAACAGTGAGCTCGTATGTGAATCTCTAGATCAATTTCTTTCGTGAAACAGATACCAATCGCGAAGCCGCCTCGCGGACTCATTCATTGATAAGTATCACTTTGGCTGTTACGGTCAATTCGTTGTTCGTCTTCGCGTGGGTCTGTTTCACGGACCAATCAACGCGAGTTCGGACGGGATTTTTCCCAATCAGCATGCGAATCATAGGTTTACGCAGCATGCTCAATCAATTGGTAGAACCGCTCCACGCGGTTTTATCGGCACAAGCCCACTCTTGGGTTTGATGATTCTTGAGGATGCAACGAGGAAACTTCCGTGAGTTACTCGGCAGGACCCTCGCCAGATACGATTTTGATCTACTGCGTCCTAAATTGGGACTCGAAGGGGTGAATCGTTAACTGGGGGGCTTTTGCACCCGTCCGACATGCAACGGCTGTTGAGGCAATAAAGCCGGGAAGGGGTTCGAAACTCTGAAAATGCCACTCCATTTGATGCTGAAGATGAGTATTGAGAAACTCGATCTTTGGATTTGAATCGTCGCAATGATGGAATGCAAAATCTGAAAGTGGAGTCCGTAGTCCGGTGCCAATCGCTTTAATGAATGCCTCCTTAAGCGTCCAGATCTTCAGAAAAAGTTTTTTCTTGGCTACAGGGTCCTGGACTCGCTCGAGGTGGGCAATTTCTGGTGCAGCGAAGTAGCGATTTGCTAGCTCAGTGGAACTTCTTCGGTCCAAGCCTTCCACATCGACACCTACCTGGAGATGGGATTGGCATCCAATCAAGCACCCCACCAATCCGTCGGTGTGAGAGAGGTTGAAGGGTTTCCTCGAGGATTCAGGTTTAGACACGAAGGGTTTTCCACCAGCTTCGATTTCGAAGACCAGCTCGTTCACACGACTTTTGTCACAAGAGAGTAGCCATCTTGCCATGCCTTTTCCGACTAAATATTGGTTTTGGCTGGAGATGACTTTGAATGCCTGCATCCGTGACTTCTCCTCATCACTCAACCAGGCTAAGCATCTTTTTTCAAGTGAACCCTGATCATGCGTGCTGCTCTTTGCATGCCAAAACTGCAACTCAGACTCGTCATTGGGATTTAGGCTCATCAAGGCATCACCAGCTTTGTATTTTACTTTTTGGGTTGCGGATCCCTGCTAGCGGAAATGGACCATTCCGATCGCAAATGAACTTGATCTTGGACAAACGGAATGTAGGGATTCCCTGGTGGGTTTCGACGTAGCAGATCCGGCGAGTTCGCCGTGATCAATCTAGATCGGTTGTTGAACTTTGGGTGATTACCCAATCACGGGTCTCTGCAGCTAAGAAAAAAGAACCACAGATGACCAGTGTTGCCTCTGCTTCCTCCGCTAGTCTCATTCCATATTGGCAAGCCTGCAGAGGTGGTCGAACCACATGTGCAGATAACTTTTTATCGTCAGGTAATAACCGCAACAGGTTCTCACTAGGCAGACGACGCGGATTGGTTTGGAATTCAGTAAGGACCATTGGCCCATCCATTTCTCCTAAGATTTCAACCATTTTGGCAGCATCCTTATCTTGGCTGGTCCCAAAAATCGTCACCAACGTCTGTGAAGCATCACGACGATGCAAGCTGTCTACCAGTGCTCGAATTGAATCTTCATTATGTGATGCGTCAACTATGATTGTCATCCCATTGGGTAAAACGAATCGTTCTAGTCGAGCTGGAGCTTGCGTCTGAGATACTGCTTTGGCCCAAGATTTCTCAGAGATGCTTTTGCAGGCATGACCTTTTTGCGTTGCCGGATCAGGGCATTCAAAAAACTCTTTGAGCAGACAATAGGTGACTGCCGCGACCGCGGCATTCTTGGCTTGATGTTCACCCTCCATCGCGAGGCTGAATTGCAACTGCTCTGGCAGTGGTGAGCGTTGACCGACCAACTCAATTTTGGAGCCCCACTCGGGCTGTTGAACAGAGCGAAAATGAAAATCAGTGCCTAACTGAAAACACAGCGTTTCATGCTCTTGGCACCGGCTCTGCACCACTCGCTTGGCCTCCTGTTGTTCAACACCTGAGACCACGGGCGCTACAGGTTTAATAATTCCGGCCTTTTCCTTTGCGATGGATTCGATGTTGTCTCCCAAGACGTGCTGGTGATCCAATCCGATCGAAGTAATCACCGATACGGTGGGCTTCAGTACGTTGGTGCTATCTAGCCTGCCCCCGAGTCCAACTTCAGCGACAATGATTTCACACTGACTCTGCGAAAAAAACAGCATCGCCATGGCTGTGGTGAATTCGAAAAATGTCGCGTTGCCATGTTCTGGCTCAATCCGCTCAGCAGCATCTCGGACAGCTTCGACCAGCTTGACGAACTGTTCTTCGGTGCATTGGTTGCCGTCAACTTGAAAGCGTTCCTCTAAGTGGTTCAAGTGAGGTGACGTATACAAACCGGTGCGAAATCCAGATTCAGTGCATGCCGAAGCAAGCAGTGATGCGGTGGAACCTTTTCCCTTGGTTCCTGCAATATGGATGATCGCCGGAGAGTCATGCGCTCCGACGATTTGTAGGTGCGATCCGGTTTCAGAGTCCATTTGTTGGTAAAGCAGGTCCTGCAAACCTAGTGCCTTGAACAGTTCTTCCATGCGTTGAAGACGGAAGGGATACTGCGCCGCGCGGGTGAGCCCCAGTTTTTCGTAGTTAATCCGCCCGTACAAATAATCAACGGCATTCTGGTAATCGCCGCTCGGAAGCTCCTCGGAACGAGCTTTTGCATTAGGCCGGGTCACGCAATGACTCTATGGAAATAGTGGCTCAAGAGAATCTCTAGAAGATCTCAATCATTCAGGCTTTTGCTTCATCATGACACGATTCTGTGATTAAGACAATTTCACCGTCAGCGGAAAGAAGCAATTCCGATTTGGAGCTTCGATGGCCTTGCAGAGCTATCTCTGCTCAATAAGTGGAAGAGGGTTCCTATTATACGGTTTTATCCGAAAATCACTGTCGGTGGATGCTTGCGGTCTCTCCCAGCAATATCGAGTCTTCGGGAGTTGCTGCCGGTCCAGTAGAAAGCTGGTGAAGCAATGATTGATCGAGACAATTTGAAGCGTGCTAAACGTCGATAGCGAAATCATTGGCCGCTGCTCGCGGAGTTCCTTTGCCACAATCGATTTGAAAACCTGTTTTACTGGGTTTTCAATAAAGTTCTCGGTTAATGAACCGTTTTGTGAGGCCTGACGTATTGCGATAACCCTAAACCAGAATCATTTCGAACCAACTCGAGCTCGATCTGCTCGGCATTCCTCATTGGCTTCCGCTTCACTGCCAGATTCCGGCAACTTAGCCGTGTCGCTGTCGGGCGATGAATTGACGAATAGCCAACCTTTTTCCAGAGATATCGGGTCGGTTTTCGTGGTTGGACGGTGGATATTCACTTTTTCACTTCGAGCCTGTTTGGTCGTGGGAAAGGTTTCGTCCGCCAAGTTGCGAAATATGATGGGCGGTGCGGCCTTGCTTTGTGGCGGTCCCGTTTCACTAAATACCAGACTTTTGAGAAGGAAATAGTGCTCGTGAATACCGATTCAACCGCTTCGGCGGAAATTGAGCCAGAGGTGGCAGAGCAAGCCAGTCAGAGTCAATCTGACGTGATCATCCAAACTCGAAATCTGAGTAAGATTTATCGAGATTTCTGGGGCCGTAAGAAAGTCAACGCTCTGAAGTCGCTGGACATCGAAGTTCGTCAAGGTGAGATCTTCGGTCTGCTGGGCCCCAACGGCAGTGGAAAATCAACCACGATTAAGTTGATTTT
>JAYYHM010000606.1:0-4433 GCA_036148415.1 Planctomycetota bacterium | reverse complement strand
ACATCCAGCTGGTAAAGCTCTTAATCCCAAAAATGTTGCTCGAGACACGGGGATTGAATATCACCCCGGGGCCGTGCAGTTTTACCAAGAAGAGGGAGTCTGGCCCGCAGCTACCGGAGAACCTGAGGAGGCCGAGGAATCCGAAAACGAGCCGAGTGAAGAGGCTGCAGAAAGCGAAGAGGCTGCAGAGGGCGAAGAAGATGCAGATGCTGAAGCCTCTGCTGCGGTGACGGAGTAGAGTGATTCCTGAATGGATGGCTGTGTCAGGGACGCTAAAAGTTCTTCGACGACAGGCTGAATGATTCGTTTGATCTCATGCGTGTTTAAGCCCCGACTGACCGAGTGAGGATAGTTATCTTTGCTCTCAGCATTGAGGGCGTTTGCTTCATTAATACTTCTGGTAGTTGAAAAGAATAAGATGGCTGCAGATGTTTCAGAACTGAGTCGTTTCGACTCGATCAAGAAATCAGTTGTGACCATCTTGGGAATTGTTCTCTGTCTCTTCACGCTGTTTGAAGTGAACTATAACACACTGCAACCCCAGTCTGCCTTGGCGGTCTTCGTAGGTCTGGGACTCGTTCTCTGCTTCTTGACTTTTCCTGTTAACAAGCGTTTTGCGAACCACCCGATTGAAAAGGGTGCTGACGTCTTACTTGCTTCTCTTTCCGCCTTGGCCTGTTTATACGTTGTCATCCAGACCGAAGAAACTTTTCAATGGGCGTGGGCAGATGGATTTTCCTTGGGTGATCGTGCCGGCAGTGAAACCGGGATCGATTATCTGGTGGGCGTGGTTGGGGTGGTACTGGTATTGGAGTCGACACGACGGAGCATCGGATTGATCGTTCCGCTGCTGGCATTGGCTTTCATGGCCCACTCCTACTACTGTCATTTGAGTCTTGAGCAGAATCTACCCATGCTTCCTGACTGGATGTTGCCGCACGCTGGTCAGAATACGAAAGACTTGGTCAGTACCACTTTCTTGCAGAGTCTTGGAGACTTTGGAGCTGCTGCTTCGGTGATGTTTAAGTACGTGTTCCTGTTTGTGGTTTTCGGCGCTTTTCTTGAGATGTCCGGTGCAACAAAGTTCATCATCGATTTCGCTACAAAAACCTTTGGTCGCATACGCGGGGGTCCCGCGATGGTATCGGTGATGGCTAGCGGTTTGATGGGCTCGCTTTCAGGTTCAGCCGTGGCCAATGCCGTCACCACCGGAACGTTTACGATCCCAATGATGAGGGCAGCGAAGTTCCCGAAACATATCGCTGGTGGTATCACCGCGGCCGCAGCATCGGGTGGAGCATTGGTGCCACCGGTGATGGGTGCGGGTGCCTACATGATGCTTGAGTTAGTTCAGCCTCAGGTTACTTTCTTGACGATCATGAAGGCGGCGATGATTCCCGCAATTCTCTATTACTTCTCTATCCTTGCACTCGTCTTTCTTTATTCTCGAAGACTGGGCGCCGCACGCTTATCCAAGGAAGAGCTTGCAGCGAAAAAACTATCTGGTTTTGAAGCCTTGGTTTTCTTCAGTGCCTTGGGTGTTTTGATCGGACTGTTGCTACTCGGTTTCTCACCTTTTAGAAGTGTAACGGGGTCGCTGGCAGTCATTCTCGTTTTGGCCACTCGTAATCGAAACCTTGCAATTTCAGATTTGGCACGAAGGCAAGCGATGGTCGGTTTTTTCATCATCATGATGCTGCACCAGCTTTGTGCTTTTGCTCCCGAAATCCTCCATAAAAAAGTCGGAGGGTTTCTGGCGAGCTCATGGGTGGAGCCTAGGACAGAGCAGATATCGTTCATTCTTGTCATCGGTTCGCTGGTTGAGTCCGCGATGGTGGGAATGTTTGGGCTGCTTCTTTTCTGTTTACGAAACGGAAATTGGCGTCCTCAAATCCTGCTTGCTTTCAGTAAATCTGCGAAGAACGGGATCGCTTTGGTCGCAGCGAGTGCCTGTGTTGGCATTATCATTGGAATCGTTCAGCAGACAGGAATTGCGAGCGACTTCAGTTCTGAAATCAAGCAGGTGGTTGAGACAAACCTTTTCCTCGCATTGCTGGGGATTATGGTCTGTTCACTGGTTTTGGGAATGGGAGTTCCATCGGTTGTCTGTTACCTGCTAATGGCAACCCTAATGGGGTCGGTGCTTGGCGAACTGGGTGTGCTTCCTCTGATCGCTCATCTTTTCATTTTCTATTTTGGAATGATGTCGATGGTGACTCCACCCGTGGCACTGGCTGGATACGCAAGCGCTTCGATCGCCGAAGCTCCGATTATGAAGACTTCCATCGCGGCTTTTCGTTTTTCGCTTGTCGGCTTCACGCTTCCCTTCATGTTTGTTTATCGTCCGGCACTTTGCTTGCTGGCTCCGGAGGGCGAGGTGCTCACATGGTTTGCTGTAATCCATGCGGTGATGGCTGCGGTGGTCGGGATCCTAGCGCTCGCATCCGGTTTAGCAGGCTATGCCAAGCATGAACTCGGCCTGCCCTCTCGCTCAGTATTGTTCGTGTCAGCGGGATTACTCTTGGCGCCGCTATCCAATATCGGAGGGAATAATCTTGGAATTGCCGTCGATCTTGTTGGTGGCTTACTCTTCATCGCCGTCTTCTTTTACAGCCACCTTCAAAGCCGCTCCTTGCTGGCAGAGGAAGCGAGCATGACGGGAGCCTAACAGCGTGCTAGATATTCGACTCGAAAATTGATTCCTCAGTCCGTATCGATTATCCTGACCTAAGAAATCGTCCACTCATCACACTTCTGGTTCACTGCCATGCTTTCCCCTTTCTTCCTGCCCTGGGTTGCCCTGATTACTGTTTCTGTTTTCGCTGTTTTGATCGCAGCGGTTAAGCAAGGCGGCAAAAGAAAGAAGCTTGCTGCGGAACTCTCCGAAGTCGTCGATGCGGACTCTGGCGATGATGGAATGATCGCTGAGGATGAATTTGGTTCCGCTGATGGCGGTGATCCCGATCTCGAAGGTTTTAATTAAGTACCTCGCGAGTGATTCGATTGATCTCCTCCAGCGTTGCAGTCTCTAGGGGTCGAGCTTCCGCGATTTCGATCACTTGCTCGACTTTCCTTGCACCGACCAAGGCGTGTTCCACGCCAGGTTGGGATAACGTCCAGCCCACGGCAAGCTTCGCTGGGTTGGAATTCAGCTCCCGGGATAGCTTGACTAACTCGTCGACAATTCGATGGGCATTTTCCCGTTGCTGACCTTGAAAGATATCGTATTTGGGGCGGGAATCGCCTTCGGCAAACTGATGGGTGCGGTGTATCTTCCCCGCCAGTAAGCCTTTCATTAACGTCCAATAGACATGGGCCTGAATGCCTTTCTGCTTTGCGGAAGGGATGAGTTCCTTCTGTGAATCCCGCTGGATCAGATTCAACGGGCATTGCACTGCTTGCAGTCTGATCGACTCCAATTCGGCGATGCGTTGAGCTTCCTTTAACTCAGCGGCATGAACATTGCAGATCCCTATCGCTCGACAGAGTCCACGCCGATGCATTTTGCAAATAGTGATCATGCTACGTTCCAGGGGAACATTTGGATCAACGGAGTGGAGCATCAGTAGGTCGAAACATTCTATTCCCAGCCGCTTGAGGCTTTCCTCGGCATCAAGCGTGAGCTGCTCCGGTGTCCCATTGACCACTCTTTTTCGCTGCCCATTCCAACGCTGGCCTACCTTACCAATAACGCGGAAATCATCCCGCCGGGAGTGTATGTATTGTCCCAAGAGGCGGTCGCTCTCGCCCTCATAGCCATAGCTGAAAGCGGTATCAAATGTGGTAATGCCTCGCTGAATCGCCTCGCGAATCGTTGCGTGGGCATCTTCCTGGGTGACGCCGATGGTGGTAATGCCAGCGATAGGCCATAGTCCCAATGCAACGCTTGGCCCAAAATGATTCGTCATCGACGGCTCACCTATGAAAAAAGTGTGCGGCACACGGAGGCGTCGCACACTTCTGAATGTTTCAAATCGAATGAAAGGTTTTTAGATTTCGATGGTAAGTCCGAAATCAATACCTTGAACCCACAGCGACGAATCGTCGAAATCAAATGCGGGGCGAGAGCCCGGTATTCCTAGTGCAATCCAATCATCGTCAACGTGTGTATCAATCACATCCCCGACTAATGCAATGTTGTCAAAGTAGATGAATGAATAACCGAGTGTCAGATTGACGTTATCTCGGATGGAATATCCCAGCTTGAAATTGACCTCAGGAGCGAAGGCGAAAGTATCTCTCTGGAATTCACCCTGATTTCCGACAGCAAGTAGGCCGCCCGGGCGAGTGGTTGGAGCAAGTGGGGGAACTTGATCGACCCAGCTGCCCGCAATATTGACCTTTTGGTTCATGTTACCCAGATGAATCTTGGTTAGTGAACTGGCAGTCCAGCGGCCGTGACTCATGGCAAATTTGAAGCCGATCTGACCGCC
>JAYYHM010000605.1:0-3451 GCA_036148415.1 Planctomycetota bacterium | reverse complement strand
CACTCCACATCACACATAACCAAGAGGAAGCTAAGGCGCTGGCTGACTGTAGTTATTCCCTGGTCAGCGGCGAAGTGAAGCCGTCTTGAGTTAGAGATTCCCGGTAAGCGGGAGGTGAATTTCTAATTGTCTACTACTTATCTGATTTCTCTTCCTTGACGTCTTTGTTGTCTTCTGCTTTTTTCACTGCTTCAGACTTTGCGGCGGGTTCAGTCGCTTTAGCTTCTGTTGGCTTGATGTCTTTCTTGGTTTGCTCAGCTTTCGCCTTAATCGCTGGCTTTTTATTCTCCACTGGCTTTTTATCTACCGCCGGCTTTTCATCTGCCCCTCGGGTTTCGAGCTTCTCCGCTTTAACTTCTTTCTTTTTTGCATTGTCCTTGTTAGCCGTTGCGATCAATTGTTCCGGGGTCGGAAGAATGGGGAATTCACCGCTCGCCAATCCTCGGTCAATGATCCAGATGTTACGGTAACGCACTGGATCACCATGATTCTGGAGTCGAATCGGCAAGAGAATGGGTTCTTCTGGCTTGCCTGCGCCCGTTTTATTCGGTAACGCGACATTGTTTTGTACCTTGACACCGTTGACCCAAGAGGTGACGTGGGCGTCACGGATTTTGGTGCCATCCGCCGCCCACCTTGGTGCTGTAAACTGAACGTCGTATGTCTGCCAACTTAGTGGTGGGAAGGCCATATTAAGGTCAGGAACCTTGAATTTGTATAATGAACCCAATCCATCATGAACTGGAGTGGTAGCAAACGAGTCCAAGACTTGACATTCGTAACGACTTTGGAGGTAGAGGCCGCTATTACCGCGTGCCTGCCCGTCTGCTTGAGGCATGTAGGGAAGGCGAAACTCTACCTGGAGATTAAAGTCTTGAAACATTGGCTTGACGTCTGCACCTTCCATCAGCAATCCGTCTTCAGAGATCTGCGCGGTGGTAAAGTGATCAACGTTGGAGCCATCGAAAAGAACTGTTGCGCTTTCCGGAGCAGGCGCACCCAGAGTGGGGCTCACCCGATGAATTCGAGCAAGCTTACCCACTTGTTGGCCTTTCCGGCTTAGCAATAGGCAATGATCTTTCTCAACAAAAATTGCCCATGGTCCACCGGACAAAACAACAAAGTCTTCCGATCGCTGACCAATCATCTTCATGGGTTTTGATTCATGGCCCTCCTGTCCCGGCAGCCCACCCAAAAAAGATAAGGCTTCGAACGATCCGTGTCCGGTATGTCGAATCTGTAAGCCGAGCGGGCGCTTAGTCTTGCCATCAACCTGAATGTCACCAATAAACTCGCCCATCAATACGAAATTGGGATCGTTCTCTGGAGCGGAAGTGAATGCAGGACCTTTCCCGTTACTATCTGCGGCAATCAGTGCAGCATTAGGTGCAGCGAAAAGGATGGAACTTAACGCAATAGAACGAAGCATTCGAAGCATGATATTCCTTTGATGGACGCAGTGGGGAATCAGGATTCCATCGGTATGGGTTCAAAACCTTTGTCGTCGTTGCTTTGGTTCTTCAATTAAACCGATTCTGAAGCAACGCGTCCCAGTTGGGGGGGTGAAGATTTGAAGTTGATCTTTTGGCTCTTCACTTTAATCAGTCCGCTGCCAAAAGCCAGCGAGCGACTACATAAGCAAGAGTTTGGTATTATAGAACGCAAAAGTGGGGATCCCCAGAGTTATTGGTTGATCCCGGTGTTTGATCAACGAGAGGAATCCATGGCGGCTCAACGTATCTCTTTTTTGTCGGTTGTTCTGGTTGTATTGGTATCAGCCAACGCCTTTGGTGTTGGTGCAAAGCCCAATATTGTCTTCATTTTTACCGATGATCATTGCGAGCAGGCGATTAGTGCTTATGACCCTTCGCGAATCACGACGCCCAATCTTGATCGTATCGCTAATGAGGGTATGCGATTTAATCGCTGCTATGTCACGAATTCGATCTGTGGACCGAGTCGTGCAGTGATTCAGACGGGGAAATATAGCCACATCAATGGATTTAAGACCAATCGAGATCGATTCAATGGAGACCAGCAAACCTTTCCCAAGCTACTGCAAGCATCTGGATATCAGACTGCAATCGTAGGAAAGTGGCATCTCGTCTCCACACCTCAGGGATACGATTACTACGATGTGCTTAAGGGCCAAGGCCCCTACTACAATCCACCGATGATCACGGAAGGAGAGGATGGAAATCCGGTCACTCGCAAACATACCGGTTATACGACTGACATCATTACCGACAAGATGCTTGACTGGTTGGAGAACAAACGGGACGAGGAACGCCCCTTCATGGTGATGTTTCAACACAAGGCACCTCATCGGAACTGGATGCCGGGGCCCAAGTACCTTACATGGCTTGATGATGTAACGATTCCAGAGCCCAAGACATTATGGGATGACTATTCTGGTAGGACACGTGCGGCATCACGTCAGCAGATGACCATTCGTCAGCACCTCAACGACCGTGACTTGAAGCTGCAGGGTCATGGAACGATGAATGCGGATCAGATTAAGATTTGGGATGCTGCTTATCGACCTAAGAACGAAGCATTTCTAAAGGTCAGAGACCAAATGAGTGAGATCGAGCTCGTAAAATGGAAGTACCAGCGGTACGTCAAAGACTATCTACGCTGTGTGAAGAGTGTTGATGATGGTGTGGGTCGAGTCTTGGACTATCTAGATGAATCAGGATTAGCTGAGAACACCGTCGTGATCTATGCCTCCGATCAGGGATGGTATTTGGGCGAGCATGGATGGTATGACAAACGCTGGATGTATGAGGAATCACTTAAAACACCTTTGCTGGTTCGTTGGCCGGGTACAGTCGAAGCCGGTTCGGTGAATGATGACATTGTTTCAAATCTCGATTTTGCAGAAACCTTCCTTGAGATCGCGGGAGTCAAAGTTCCTGATGACATGCAGGGACGAAGTTTAGTACCCATTCTTGAGGGGAATACACCGAGCGATTGGCGTCAGCAGTTTTATTATCACTATTACGAGAATCCGGGTGCCCACAATGTTGCTCGCCATTACGGAATCACCAATGGTCGCCACAAGTTGATTCGCTTTTACGCGCTAGAGGGTGAAAAGCTTGACGACTGGGAGCTGTTTGACTTAGAAGCGGATCCAGATGAATTAACTAGCGTCTTTGGAAACCCGCAATATGCAGATGTTCAATCAAAGTTGATCATCGAGTTGGCTCGCATGCGGGAGCAGTACCGTGTTGATGCAGATGACCAAATCAAGCCTCCTGCTCGCAAGAAGCCGCGCTAAGGTCTATTTCTTGTCACCCGCTTTGCGTTGTTTTCGATTAGCTTGAAGCCGAGATGCATATTCCCATCTCTGCTGCCATTGTTCGAAATAGGGTCGATAGGCTTCCATGTCTGTCCAGAAGCGAGGTTCAGGATCGCCGCTTAAAAGTTGACCCGCCTCGTAATCCAGCCC
>JAYYHM010000604.1:0-4364 GCA_036148415.1 Planctomycetota bacterium | reverse complement strand
GAATACCGTTTCGGCGAAAAAAATTTCATCGCAACCGGCACGGTAAATCCATCTGTACCGAGATGCTCCGTCAGGTAGACTTCGCCCTGACCACCACGCCCAAGTAACTTGAGCATATGATGGTACCCAGTCCAACTAATTTTCTCTTCATCAATTAGTCTTTGATAGGCGCTCGATAGGTTTGAATGGTCACCGTTGCTAATCGCCGAGTCAGCTATATCGGTGATCGGCAATTCATTGTCTTTCTTTGGTGGCTGCACCAGTTTCCTTTCACATCACTTGGAACCTCAGTTTCGCCAACTTTAGACTGACTCGCGATCCACCGTTCAATTTCCTAGTGTGTCTTTGGAAAGATCTTGAGAGAGCCTACTTTTCAGAAAGTCTCTGCGCTCTAACCGTTCCTTAGACAGGATAACCCTTGTCGCTTTCAGAAATATCGAATTTAAGCAACAAACTGCCGTTTCATATGCAGCTTCGATAAAGTTATCTCACGACTCCCGACAAACCTCGGAAAATCATTTTGTTCACACGTGAATGCGAAATGAAAAAGGGAGTGTCATCCGTGTACGCGAACTTTTTGTTTCGCCGGCACAGTCCGTCAAGGCCAACCCCCATGTTCCTCATTCAGAATTCATTGTTAGCGAGTTTAATTCATTACAAGAGTCATGAATTCTGTGTTCCTCTATATCGATCGCTATCTGATCTCACTAAACATACAACTCTCCTACATACACCATGATGAGTTTTCATCACTCCGCAAGAGCCAAGAGCTGAAATGCAACCCGTTCTAACGGAAAGTCAGAGAGGGATTGGAATTAAAAAGTAGAGATAAGATAAGAGCATTTGCTTCGCTAATCATCAACCAACAAACACTGCCAATGAATGTCGCAATCTATCATTAAATTGTCAACAATAATCCGGGTAACTCACCCGTTTTTATTGGGACTTACTTTCACTATGTGGATCGTGGCAAAACATTCGGCAATGAGCTGGTTTTACACACTCTCACTATTCACCTGTTTTCCGAGCGGAATTCCATCATCGTCCTAAGCGATTCGAAGCATCTATCTCCAGGTTCTACAGGGAAAGAAGTTGAAATAGTAAAACACATGGATCCACTGAATGCTATGCTATGGATGGAGGGCGGATTTTTTGAACGAGCATCAAAAATTATCACGCCCGAGCGCTCGCTCATGTACTTGATCAGGTATTGAAGGAATGATCAACGAACTAAAAACAAAACCAATGGAGATCCTGTTGGTTGAAGATGGCCTAACCGACGCAAAAATGACCATATTTGCAGTGCGTCGCAGTCAAGTTCACCATCGCTTGACACTCATGAGAACCGTTAAGCAGGCAAATCGATTCCTTCAGTGCGAAACGATTTACTCTAAAGCCCCAGCCCCGGATCTGATTTTATTGGACCTTATGCTTCCCGATGGCAACGGCTTGGAGATACTTGAAGTCGTGAATCAATGGGAGAAAAAACAACGGCCCACCGTGGTGGCACTGACCGCGTCGGACGATTCATCTTTACGCGACCGATGTCAGGCGATGGGCATTCACGACTATATGAAAAAACCTGTCCACGAGCGCGAATTCATGCGAGTGATACGAGACCACAAGAAACTTATGATTCACTCCACCCCAATATTATCTAAATCCAATGCCTGAACCTTCAAACTGAATAGCACTTGTACTTGTTAGCTATTCAGCAAACCACGAATCCGGCATTGGATCCTACCTATCAACGAGTAGGTGCTTATTTGTCAAACCACTTCTTGATGACGTGAACCGTCGAAGCTCGGCTCGCCTTTGCAATCGAAGTCGTCAAAGGTATTTCCTTTGGACATACAGAAACACAGTTCTGAGCGTTTCCACAGGCTTGCACGCCTCCGGGCCCGACAAGTGCCTCCATCCTTTCACTAGCAAGAGCCTTACCAGTGGGATGGTTGTTGAATAAGACTGCTTGTGAAATAGCTTGAGGACCTAGGAAAGCTTTGTCGTAGGCTTCCATCTTCCGTCTCTCATACGCTTCATCTGATTCATCCGTATATCTCTCTACCTCAACCTTTGTGTATTGAGGACATGCCTCCACACAACATCCACAGCTCATACATTGGCTAAGGGGGTAGTTCTGCTCCTGAGACGATCTAAGCTGTCTTTCACCAGGGCCCATGTCGTAATAGCTATCGACAGGGACCCATGCCTTAACCCGGGTAAGTCCCCTGAAAAGTCTCTGGCGATCTACGACAAGATCTCGGACGACTGGAAATTTACTCATCGGCTCAAGGACAAGGGTCGTGCCCGACTCTTCAATTAATCGATCCACCAACGCACTACAGCTCTGACGAACACGCCCATTGATCTGCATCGTGCAGGAACCACAAACTTCTTCTAAGCAACCACAATCCCAAGCAACGGGCGCTACCCGCTTGCCTTCAATCGTCGCCCCATTTGCCGCTAACCGCTGCAGAATCGAGATGACATTCAATTCAGGTTCGTAGGGAATCCTATGGGTTTCCCAATAAGGATTTTTGCCCGGACCATCTTGTCGCTTGACACGAACGGTAATCGAATCTGGACGGGTTTTAGCGGCGGGTTCTGGAGCGATCATTTTTCGTTCCTGATTCTAAATTCTTATCGCGATGGATCATCTCCATCTACGAAAACAAGGCTATCAATTCGGCAATTCCTTTCAAGGAATCGCCGCACAAAATTACTGATTCATTAGGTCGCGGCAACAGCGGGTTCTTTCTCAACCGAGTCACTTTTTCCACGTTCTTTCCAAACTTCTTCAATCACCTCCGCGCCAACAAGACCATAAAGTCGCGGTCTCGGCTTGATCAACGATGTATCCACTGACTCGTAGGTGATATCGGGCTGATCACTCTCAGAGTCCCACGCTGCAACCGTGCTCTTCAAATACTTCTGATTGTTTTGATCAAACTCGTCGCACCACTTCTCTGCCTGATGACGTCTTTCCACGGGATCCTCTGCTGTCAACGACTGCTTCTGAAACTCGGGCTTAAAGTGAGCTCCGCGACACTCATCGCGTTGCAAAGCACCTTTCAAAATGCACTTTGCGATTGGAAACATATCTTGTACCGACTTGGCAAACACCACGTTTTGGTTGGTCCAACTACCCGTATCCGAGAGGTTAACTCTCTTTGCTCTTTCGTGTAACTCATCGACTTTTGAGAGGGCATCCGCCAACTGATCATTTCGCCTCACTACCGTTGCAACTCGAGTCATTAGGTCACCCAATTGCTGATGAATGAGATACGGGTTTTCTCCTTCGCCAGCTTGGCCACCTAGCAAAGATTTATGTCGTTCACCATGCGAGGCAAGTGATCGATCAATTAAAGTTGAAGGGACGTCAGCGTGACCGGCGGACTGACCTTCGGCGTAACTCAGAACCGAGGATCCAGTGAATAAACCTGTAAAAATGCATGAAAGAAGGGAATTCGCTCCGAGACGATTCGCTCCATGGTAGTGGTAATCGCACTCACCAATTGCATAAAGTCCTTGCAGGTTGGTCATGTGGTTTTTCGGATCTCCAGCAAGCAACCCACCGTCCCCACTCTTCTGGTAATCCGCCCAAAGTCCTCCCATGCTGTAATGAACAGCTGGGAAAATTCTCATCGGCTCGGTCCGGGGATCGACGCCCTGGAACTTTTCGTAGATCTCTAAGATACCACCTAACTTTCTATCCAGCTCAGCCTTGGGGAGATGCGTCAGATCTAAGTAAACGCTCATTCGATCTGCCTCAATGCTAAGACCGTCATTGACGCAGATATCAAAGATTTCCCTTGTAGCAATATCACGTGGCACAAGATTACCGTATTCCGGGTACCTCTCCTCGAGAAAATAGTACCTCTCCGAATCCGGAATCTGCCTTGGCGATCGTGTATCTTGAGGCTGTCGGGGCACCCATACTCTACCTCCCTCGCCTCTCGCGGATTCGCTCATCAGCCGCAGCTTATCACTACCGGGTATTGCGGTAGGATGGACTTGAATGAACTCTCCATTGGCGTAGTTAGCACCGGCCTGGAAACAACGACTCGAAGCGCTACCGGTACAGAACACACTCATCGTGCTTCTACCGTACAGTAAGCCGCATCCTCCTGTCGCTACCACTACCGCGTCTGCAGGAAATGCTCGCATTTCCATCGAAACTAGGTCCTGAGCTATGACGCCCCTGCATCGATTATTCTCGTCGAGCATGGGGCCCAAGAAATCCCAAAACTCATACTTCTTGACCCGGCCCTGGGCTTCCCATCGTCGGACCTGCTCATCCAAACCGTACAACAATTGCTGGCCAGTTGTGGCTCCCGCAAATGCTGTCCTTTTATAGAGAGTTC
>JAYYHM010000603.1:0-3215 GCA_036148415.1 Planctomycetota bacterium | reverse complement strand
ATACCAGAACATTGGCGATCCTAACTGCCCATCGCTGACGCAATGATTCAAATTTCGAAAATGATCAAGCCACCTCAATCATCATGAAAGTTTTTGCGAGCCGATTTCAAACTGTTTTTCGCATGGCGTCCATTCTCTGTTTATTCTGGGCGAACCACCTGTCACTAGCGCAAACACAAAGACCAGCAGAAACTACATCCGTGTCGATCCCACCGCCAAAGTTCCATATTGCTGAGGGGTTGGATCAAGATGGCTCTTTGATCAAGAACTATCAACGAGGACTGCAATACGCAATTGATTACTTTGGAAATTATGGTCCTTATCACATCTATCTCCTGGGACCTGATAGTGAGGAAAGTATTCGTCAGATTTACTGGGAACGCGCGATCACTCGGGTCAACCCAAAGGCTGAAGATTCTGAAACCGAGCAAATCCGGCGGTACCTGAAACAGAAAAACGTTGTTGCTGAAATCGAGAAGGTATTGAAGGGAGAGAAGGAGGGTGGGCTCACTTGGACTCGAGAAAAACCAATTCTCTATGAAGATGTGACCACCAATGCGTCGCAGAGAGCAGTTGACCCGATCGAAAATACATGGGGTGCTCTACATGAATACCACCACGTCTTTCAGATATCACACTGCGACACGTTTCAGTCAAGAAGTTCGGACCTCCATATTAACTCATGGATGGCAGAAGGAATGGCCACTTACAGCTCCGCAAAATTCATGGCAAACCTTGGTTTGATCGACTTTGAAGACTATATGCACCAACTACTTGATCACGGTGGAAATATTGGTCGACCCGGTATCAACGAATTCCTTGCCAAAACAAAGTCTTGGGATCTGGAGAAAGAAATCTACTGGGAGCAGGGGAATGCCCCGCAGGTCTATTACATGATTGGCGCCTGGGCCACCGCCTACCTCATCCATGTCCGGGGGGTCGAAGAAAAAGTCGTACTTCGTGATTGGTATTTGGATATTCCTCGGATCGGTAAATCAGCGTCCTTCCGAAAACACATGGGACTTTCACTTGAAGAATTTTATCCACTGTTTTCTTCCTTTATTCAACGCTCGGATGACGAATTGATGAAAATTTTCAAACCACACGACGGCTAGCCGATTGGCACGACGGCTAGCCGATTGAAAGGTCGCATGTTTCTCAATACCCATGTGACAACCTTTGGATACCCGCTCACCTCTGCGGCTGCACATAGAAAACAGTACAATGCAAAGGGTGCAAAAGAATGTCCTCAAAGCCAATCTAAACCCGGTCAATACTGGTAATGGAATTTGATCGAGCAACAACTCAGCCGACGATTGAGTGGAGCAAAATACGGCAGGTACTGCGGCCGACAGGGATATAAAGGTATAAGTCCTGAGGTGGTTACCTCGGACTCATGCTCCACATTTTCGATCTGACATTAAATAACCGCCTTGAATCACCTGAGTCATCCCTGAATACGACCCATCTGAATGCGACGAATCCTAGTCCTATTGATACTACTCTTGGCTCGCATCCCGGCAGTGGTATCGGCCACTACTGAGCGGCCGAATGTCGTGATCCTACTTGCAGATGACCTCGGGTGGAGAGATATCGGTTGCTATGACGGCCCGGTAAAAACACCGACGATTGATAGCTTGGCCAGAGGAGGAACTCGCTTTAGCCATTTCTATTCAGGAGCTGCTGTCTGCTCCCCCTCGAGAGCCGTCCTGCTCACCGGACGGACCCATGTTCGTTCAGGAATCTATAGCTGGATCAACGATCATGATCAGCGATCCCACTTACCAACCGCTGAAGTCACAATCGCAGAAGCCTTGCGACGCGGTGGTTACCAAACCTCTCACTTTGGGAAGTGGCATCTAGGGCTACCCTCCACACAATTCCCCGACAAACCGGTACCGTCTGATCATGGATTCGACTATTGGTTTGCAACGGGCAACAACGCTCAGCCATCGCATCTCGATCCTCGCAACTTCATCCGCAACGGTAAAGCCGTTGGCGACCTTCAGGGTTACGCATGTGATCTTGTAGTTGATGAGGCCATTTCATGGCTGGAGAGGCATGCCAAGAAAGATCAACCCTTCTTCCTTAACCTATGGTTCCATGAACCCCATGCCCCGCTAGCTGCTCCACCTGAAATCGCTGAGCGATACGGCGATGCAACCAACCCAGCTGCTGTCTACTCGGGAACGATTGAAAATACAGATCTCGCGATCAAGAGGTTGATCGATAAGCTTCACGCGATCGACGAACCCGAAAACACTCTCATCATCTATTCATCGGATAACGGCAGCTATCGTGCTGATCGAGTCGGCGAACTGCGGGGCACCAAGGGCTCCAATTATGAGGGAGGGATTCGAGTTCCAGGTATTTTTTTCTGGCCAAAACACATTGCCGCCGGAAAGCTTGAGAGTGAGCCAGCCGGTCTAGTCGATCTGCTCCCTACCCTCTGCAACATTACAGGAACAGAAGTTCCAGCGATTCATCTGGATGGAACAGACCTCTCATCACTTTTCTCCTACGATGGGGAAATTGAAGGTGAATCGCAAACAAACACCTCTTTCGAACGTCAGCAGCCTCTATTTTGGTACCTACCCCTCAGCGGACCCGCTGCCGCGATGCGAGATGGAAGATTTGCCATGGTCGCCTACCGTGATGGCAGGCTGCCCAAAGACGACAAAGCTTTAGGTCAAATCAAAAATCAGATCGCTCAACGACTCCGTGATCAACAGATATGGGAACAAGAGACTCGAGGCTCAACGTTTGAAAAACAACTGTTCGAAGGTTTTCGTGACAATGAAGCCGAGCGTCTCCGAGGGCAGTTCATTCGCCTGAATCAATTCAACGAATCATGGATCCCCAAGCTGAAACAAACGAAATTCACTCGCTTTGAACTCTATGATCTACAGTCTGATCCGTCTCAGAAAACGGATTTGGCAGTCCGAAAACCCCTGATTCACGCCCGAATGAAATCCAGTTTACTTAAACTGGTTAGTAGCGTTTCCGCCGAAGCATTCGATTGGTCTTCTGGTGCCCCCGCTCCTACCCATGAGGCCACGACACTGATCCACAGATTCAACTCAAAGTACCGTTCTCCATTTGATGCGTTCGTGTACATGAATCGCATTCCTATTGAGCCCGAAGCCTTGGAGGATCAGAGGGACCTCGCATCGAGAATCGAAAGCCGATTGGCTAACCAGGAGGGTCGAGTTCAG
>JAYYHM010000602.1:0-8675 GCA_036148415.1 Planctomycetota bacterium | reverse complement strand
ATCAATACGGCTACAAAATCCAGCAATCAGCAAGAAGATCGCTATCGAACGATTCGGAACGATTGACGGCAAAAGCATCTGGAAAATGACTGTGCTTGGCTTGCGTATTAATCTCACCGCGAAAACAGATCGCCGCAGATTGGGAGTAACAAAAACCCGCTTCCCCAGTCAACCTCTTAGCATACCTTGCCTAGCTAGATGAGAATATCAATCCACCCCTAAAGCATGCTTCAATTCAGCTAGCTTGTTTGGGATATTCCCGTAGGGATCCGTGTCTTCGTATTCCAGTACCACGTAGCCTTGGTAGGAAGCTCGTTTCAGGATATCGGCAAGGCGTTTAAAGTCGGCCGGATAATGCTCGCCGTCAGGTTTTTTCATACTTACCTTCACTTGAACATTCACAGCAAAGGGTGCACATCGTTCCAGATCACGATATGGGTCGTCTGACAAAAAGTTACCCGTGTCCAAGTTGATTCCTACCCAGGGACTTTGAACACGATCCATGATTTCCAGCATCTGATCACTTGTGAGATTTCCGTGATTCTCGATTCCGATCATGACACCTTTTTTCGCAGCGTACTCGGCACACCGTTCAATCGCTCCACAAGCCTCCTTCATTCTGCTCGGGTCCTGTTGGAGCTGCCGACCCGTGCCGGCAAAAAAACGCACATGAGGGGCTCCGAGTAAGCTCGCTCGATCAATCCAGATCATTGCCTTGCGGACTTCCTCTTCTAATTTCGGGCCCGCACCGATTGTAAAATTATTCCCAATCGCTGTACCTGAGATGGCAACACCTCGAACAAAGGCATAGTGTTTCAGATCCAAGAACTGATCATCGGTAGTCGCAGGATCGAAGAAATAACTTGTGAGTTCCGCTGTATCAAAGGCATGATCGACGCAGTAGTCGATAAACCGGTACATATCCATAGGCTTACCATCGCTCGCCGGCTTCTGTTCTTTTCCCCGGGAGAAAGCAAAATACTTCCGCAAAGAATAGGCAGCGAGCCCTAACTGAAATCTCGGAGCACCTGACCGACCGAATGGTTCACGGGCCAAGACAGGGAAAGAAGACATGGCAGTGGTTGCAGAAGTGAGTCGGAGAAAATCTCGGCGTCTCATGAATCCCTCGGGTAAATGGAATGTGCGTTGAAGTGAAAGCAGATACTTGAGCTTGGGCGTCTTGCCTTAGTGACATCATTGTAAGCATATTGCACTTCAGCCTACTGATCCATTGACGATGCACCAGCATGGCCACAGTCGTTATCGACGAAATCATCAACGTATTACCGTATTTTGTGATCATCATGCGATAATCACTGAGGAAAATCAGTACACTCATCGCTATCCCCTCCACCCAACACCAACAACTCATTGACAATGGTCCCACAAAGTCGATTCGAGGAACTTATTCAACGCGCCCGTCAGACACTCAACGGCCTAAGAACGGAATTGCTCAATGAACGAGTGCAAGAAGGTTATTGGGAAGGAAAACTTTCGCCGTCGTCCCTAAGCACAGCGACGGCCGTGAGTGCTATCTCCGCGACAATCATTCACATGTCGACCGACCAATCCCTTGATGTAGAAGCGAAGCAAAGAGATCAATTCAAAGCAGCCGCCTCCAAAGGGATTCAAGCACTAAAAAATCAACAGAACCGTGATGGAGGGTTTGGTGACACGGATCGCAGTCATTCCAATATTGCAACGAGTTACCTTGTGCTCGCAGCTTCTTCGCTTGCGAGCCAAGCGATCGGTGAATCTCTACCCAGCCATCAAGCCGAGAAACTCGAGCAGTACATTGAGAACACAGGTGCATTTGAGGCACTGAAAGAAAGATATGGAACGGACAAGACCTTCGTTGTTCCCATCTTGACCAATCTAGCGATCGCCGGAATCGTGCCTTGGAACAAGGTTCCTGCTTTACCCTTTGAAGCGGCCGCGTTCCCGCAATCGATGTATCGCCTGCTTCGGATGCCTGTGGTGAGCTACGCAGTCCCCGCATTGGTGGCAATTGGGCAAATCAGACACTACCACGGACCAAAAGCTTTCCTACCGGTTCGTTGGATTCGATCACGATTGATCAACCGAACCATGTCCGTGTTGCTACGTATGCAGCCGCAGAGTGGCGGATTCCTCGAAGCCACCCCGTTGACGGCTTTTGTGGTCATGAGTCTTGCAGCAACCGGACGAAGTCAGTGCCAAGTCTCCAAAAACGGACTCGAGTTTTTGCTGGATTCTATGGATGAGGAAGGGCTCTGGCCGATTGATACGAATCTGGCGACTTGGGTAACTTCACTCTCCATGCATGCATTATCGTGCGACCCCGAAGATGATGGGACTTGGTGCACGGATTCTTTGATTCAGTGGCACCTGAGTTGCCAACATCTCAATCGCCATCCTTTCACAGGCGCTGAACCTGGAGGCTGGGGATGGAGCGATTTAAGTGGAGCCGTTCCCGATAGCGACGACACCCCCGCTGCGATCCTTGCACTCTTGGAAGCTAAACGCTGGAGAACTCAAGATAACGACGAAATTAAAACTGCCATCGAGAGAGCGGTGCAATGGCTTAAGCTACTCCAAAATCGCAATGGTGGATGGCCTACGTTTTGCAGAGGATGGGGTAAGTTACCGTTTGATCGCAGCAGCAATGACCTAACGGCGCACGCGATGCGCGCTCTTCTTGCAGCTTCAGCGATCTTGGACCAAAAGCCAGACGAGGCATCCCTGGATCGGGCTAGAAGATTCCTCGTCAATCATCAACAGAGCGATGGCTCATGGCTACCGTTGTGGTTTGGCAATCAAGATCGTGAAGATGAATCAAATCCTATCTACGGAACCGCAAAGGTGCTTGCTGCCGCAGTGCATTTCCTTGATGACTCTGCGGTGGATCGCGCGACGAACTATTTAATCTGACAACAGAACCACGATGGAGGATGGGGGGGCGGACCGTCACTGACCCAGTGGCTAGAGCAATCGGAGAGCTCCGCATCAAACGGGGAGCGCCCGTGGTTAGGCAAGATGAGCACTACCGTGAGCAGTATTGAGGAAACAGCGTTGGCTCTTGATTCTCTTCTCACCGTAGCCAATGCCAGACACGTTGAATTGACGGCGCCGACTGATGCAGCGAATCGATTAAAGAAAACTCCTCAGAGCCTCGCAGCGGATAAAAAAACTCAGAAGTACTCGAAACCAATCACGGGGGAAAACCAACAAAACGATGTAGGCAGCATGAAAAATAATTCAACGCCGTCCCATGGATCAGAGGATCCTACCCCCCAACTCATACCGACAAAGGGGGGAACGAGCGTTAAAGTTTCCGCAGAAACCAGAGAAAACAAGCCCGCTTCAAGGATTACCGAGGAATCCAAAGGTTTGGAGGCCCAAGACGCTGTGACGGATGCACTGTGCGAGTCTATAATTCGAGGGTCCAATTTTTTGATTGATGGCCTAGAATCAGGCCATCATCGTGTTGCGTGGCCCATCGGATTTTATTTCGCTAAGCTCTGGTATCACGAAAAATTGTATCCCTACATTTTTAGTGCGAGTGCTTTGGGAAAATTCCTGAGGCTTTCGGCAAAGGCATCGGACACAAAGTGGCCCACCTGATCCACTACTTCGACCTTCCTACCTATTTGTTCTCACCTCCAACTCCCCACATACTGAGGTACCTGGTTTGTCGAGCGGAGTCACCACCAGCGAGTCATCATCAGATCTCGAAAATACGACGGCGCGTCCCAGCCGACGCAAGACGAGTCATCTGAAGGATGTACCCGAGACACTCGAATTGCGTGAAAGCCTGAGAGCACGTTGCGAAGAAGTTGCAGCGCGATTGGACCCCGATGTCCCCGTCAACAAAGATGAGATGGAAAGCATCGCGAGGGCGACCCTCGCAGAAGCAGATTTGCCTGAGTCCTACTTGGGTTGGACGATGGTGATGATCAGCAGCGCTTACTGGAAAGGCCCGCTATCGGCCGTACCTCCTGAAAGACGCCTCTTCCTTTTGCCACATTGCCTCAAGCATGCTGAAGGCTGCCCCGCTGACTACGATCAGTTTGGCATGAACTGCAAAGAATGTGGCGCTTGCAGCATTGCTGACTTCCGTGGAATTGCGGAAGACATGGGCTACCGAGTACTGGTTGCTGAAGGTTCACCCGTTGTCATGAAGATTATCGTGGGCGGATACGTCGACGCAGTAGTCGGTGTGGCATGTTTAAATGTTTTGGAGAAAGCAATTGACAAAGTGCTGCTGGCCGGGATCCCTTGCATGGCGGTGCCTCTGCTGAGTAGTGACTGCCGCAACACCAAAGTGGACGAACCTTGGGTCGATCAGATGATCAGGACTCCCTATCAACCCGAGGCAAAAAAAGCTCGTACCTATGTGCACTTGATGAGAGCCGCCGAGGAACTCTTCAAGCCCGAAAATATCGATCGCAATGCACCACGTAACCGCAGTCGAACCCCTCTCGGTGAAGATGCGGTTACTCCCGAGACCATCGAATCCATGGATAGGATTAGTGCAACCGAGCATATCGCTTATGACTTCTTGAGCAGAGGAGGTAAGCATTCACGGCCTTTCATTACCATGGCGGCCTACGATGCGATGACAGGTGGCCACTGCACTGAACCAGACAACACGGCCGCCATCGATGAGATTCCGGACGCGGTCAGACGGGCCGCGATGAGCATTGAAACCTTCCACAAAGCCAGCCTGGTTCATGATGACATTCAGGATGATGATGCTTATCGGTATGGTCAACTCGCAGTACATCGTCGCTTCGGACTTGCTACAGCTATCAACGTTGGCGATTACCTCATCGGACTAGGGTACCGTTTATTAAGCCGTAGCGAGGAAAAGGACGAAGTCACCCCTGAAGCGAGAGCAGATGTCCTTGATTCGCTTGCCACCGCTCACATGAGACTCTCCGAGGGACAGGGTGCTGAACTGCTTTGGCGAGATGCACAAGATCGAAAACTCACTCCACTCGACACATTAAAGATTTATGCACTGAAGACTTCACCTGCGTTTGAAGCCGCTTTAATCAGTGGTATTCGCCTGGCCGGGGATGCTGAAAAGTACCGAGACGCGATCCGCACATTTAGCCGGAACATGGGCGTCGCCTTCCAGATCCTCAATGACATTGATGACTGGACTGGAAACGACTCAAACAAGAGACTGGTTGGTGGTGATGTGATTGGAGGCAGACCCACTCTGCTCTGGGCACTCGCGTTACAAATCCTGCCCAAAGAACAAGTGGATGAACTCCTCAGCTTGGCCGATCGAGATTGCGAAATCCCGGATCAGCAACGTATTTCCCGCGTACGTCAACTCTATCATCAAGCTAATGTGTTTGAGACAGCACTGGATCTGGTTGACAAGCACCAAGCGAGAGCGGAACAAGTTGCTGACGATCTTGATGTGGATCCATTGAGACGTCTATTTTACTTCTTGGTTGACACAGTTCTTGAACGACCAGAAATCCCCACGCCACCAGTGGTAACCCTTGGCATCACTGCGCCGGTTCATTAGTGGGGCAGTCATCCATGAGCAATGCCAAGCCGTCACCGGCGAAACCGTCAGTCAAACTCCAGAAGCTGCTCGATGAATTCTACGTTGAACCCGTAGGTCATCGAGACTTGGGGATATTCCAATCCCGAGTCTCAGTGCCAAGTCCCTATGACGGACTGCTGGACCATCAAGAGCACATGACGGTCACAGTAGAAGCGTATGCAGGAGAATCTGTCGATGTGCAGGTGCACGCATCTCACATGAAAGATCATTGGTATTCCAGAGAGATCACCCTTATTACTCAGCAATCTCAACGAATAGTTCAATACGGGATCGTAAGACTCGATACAACCAAACTGGATCCAGTAGTTTGGCAACAGATTCAAAGTCAACAGACACCGCTCGGCCGTGTACTGATCAATCACAATGTCCTACGGGAAGTAGAACTCTGTGGTCTTTGGGAGGTTAGCATCGGTCCTTCGCTTGGGCTAAAGATGAATCAATCCTCCGAGACAACACTCTATGGTCGAACCGCACTGATTTACTGCGATCACCAACCCGCGATCGAGCTCCTGGAAATCGTTAACGCTAGCGAAACATGATTCAATGTTTTCGCCGGCATACGGTTCAACCTGTCTTACCTACTCCGAAACATTCACCAAGAAACAAAACATGATCGATAGTCCTTGGTACGTGCAACTTCTTAGAACGCAGATCTTCATCATCGCTGTGATACTCTCTGTCATCCCGTTGGAAACCATCAGTTCCCAGACGCCGGAGAAGAAGAAAATGTTGGAAACGGATAATCAAGTGACGGAACTTCAACTACGCACACGGGCAGCTGCTGCACTGCGAACCGGAGACAAGAAAGAAGCTATCGGGGCTGCAGATCAGCTCATCAAAAAGTTTCCGCAGTCGCCCGCCGCGATGCTCACCGCGGCGGATACTCTGCTACGTTGCGGCAAACCGGCAGAGTCCCTCGTGCATTTCGATGAATATCTCAAAGCTGAACCCAATGCGCTTCCTTATCTTTGGCAGAGAGGTATCGCGCAGTATTTCGCGGGCCGTTATCAAGAGGGCGTTAAACAATTCGAAGTTCATCGCAGTGTAAATCCCAACGACGTTGAGAATGCTGCATGGCACTTCCTGTGCCTAGCTCGGGCAGATTCGTTCGAAAAAGCCTCCTCCCTTGTGTTACCCGCTCCCAACGATCCTCGTATTCCGATGGAAGAGGTCCTCAAAATGCTCAAAAGTGGAGATACCTCCCTCGTGAAGAATCGGATCAGTGCCGTTCCAGAATCATCGGGTGAAAGAGCACGCGCGGAATTCTACGGCTTTTTCTATCTCGGACTTTTCGCTGATGCGAAGGGAAACCAGCCGGAAGCTCTTCAATGGCTGCGAAAATCGGCCAAGGACGCTCCTCACCATTACATGGGCGATGTGGCGAGGGTATATGTGCAGTACTTGATCAGTGAGCTCGAAGGCAACCAAAAGATTACCCGATCCTCTAGCCGGTAATCCCCAGCTACCGAACAGCTGGTCACGCCGATCGGTTCCAGGTTCGACATTATTGACGCAGCATTTTTTCTTATCCAGGCTATCTTCAATCCATCAGCTAAACCGCTGACGTATCTGTCAGTTGAAGTTTCTTCTGATGCGACATCGATCAGCCGATGCTACAATGAGGGGGAAAGGATCAGTGGCAGGATGGTTTAAATCATCCCCGAATCCCGGTTCTAGTCGTGGAATGATCGTCCTAGCTGTTTTTTCTCGGCTGTTCCCCCGAGCGAGAAGGTTGGTGTCGTGGCCGGTGACAGGTTTGCTGCAGCACTTCGTGCAGGACTCCATCCTTTATGCTCCATCGATTTGATCAAAAATATCACACATCGCACTGTACTCTATGTCAAAGAACTCCACTCGAAATCACTGTGGACGCTTTGCGAATCTACCGCAAAATCGTCGTGAAATGCTGCAATGGTGTGCTAATGGCTTCGGAGCGATCGCTCTACAAAGCCTTCAGAGTCACAACACGGCCAGGGCTGTAACATCCAAACAAGATTCACCCTGGGCCCCAAAACCGTCACACTTTCCGGAAAAAGCCAAGAATGTAATTTTTCTGTACATGGATGGAGGACCATCTCATGTAGATACATTTGACTACAAGCCGGCTCTTGAGAAACACAACGGCAAGAACCCGCATGAAGTGATTGGTAACCTAGCACCGACTCAATTCGATGCTGTCGGTAGTGTTCTCAAAAGCCCGTGGGAATTTAAACAGCATGGGGAGAGCGGTCACTGGATTAGCTCACTCTTTCCCTACATCTCCGAGGTTGCTGATGATCTCGCATTTGTAAAATCGATGACCTCCAAATTCTCGGAACACACGTCGGCTAACTATTTCCTACACACTGGTAATGGCCTGCAAGGCAGACCAAGCATGGGCGCTTGGATGGGATATGGTCTTGGGAGCGAGAACCAGAACCTTCCAGGGTTTGTGGTGATCAACGGTGGCCTGATTCCGCCAGGTGGCCTGGATTGCTTTGGTTCAGGATTTCTACCTTCTGCATATCAAGGCTCGATCTTTCTTCCCAAGGATCAACCTCTGCCGAATATCCAACGAAGAGAGAAAACGGAACAGATTCAGAACAACAAATTAGACCTGATCCGAAAGTTTGATGCCGAGCTGAATCAAAGCCTCGGAGGAGACCCCGAGATCGAAGCAGCAATCAGTAATTATGAAACTGCTTACCAGATGCAACGATCTGTGCCCGAACTGATGGATCTCAGCCAAGAGTCAGAAGAGACTAAAGAACTGTATGGCTTAAATGCAGAATTCAATAACACCAAAACATTCGGACGGCAGTGCTTACTCGCACGCAGGCTTGTTGAAAGAGGTGTTCGCTTTATTGAGCTCACCTGCCCGGGAGGAAATGGAGACCGGTGGGATCAACATGGCGGTTTAGTGGATGGTCACAATAAAAACTGCAAGTCTGTTGACCAACCGATAGCTGGACTTATCAAAGATCTGAAGCGAACAGGACTCTTGGAATCTACCTTGGTGGTTTGGGCTGGCGAATTTGGCCGTACACCATTCGCTCAGGGATCCAATGGACGCGATCACAATCCATTCGGCTTCACCATTTGGATGGCCGGCGGTGGTATCAAAGGAGGA